>CALWKN010000035.1 GCA_944381265.1 uncultured Clostridia bacterium | reverse complement strand
GCGTCGTCCAGCGGGATCCCGTAGTAGAGCGGCTGCACCTGGAAGGCGGTGAGGGAGGCGTAGATGTACTTGCGCGACTCGCTTTTCGCCTCCTCCCAGGAGTCCGGCCAGGCGTTCAGCAGGTCGTTGGGGGAGAAGACGCGCAAGTCCCAGTCCGCAAGCTGCGGGACCTCCTTACGCAGGTGCTGCAACGCCAGGTCATAGGCCTCACCGCGCGTTTTCACGCCCTCGGGCAGGGAGAAGGGCGCGACCTCCGCGTCCCCCGCCACCGCCGCGCCCAGGAGAAGCTGGCGCGGCAGCGCGTCCGCCTCCGCCGGCCAGTCCGTTACCGCGCTGCCCTCCGTCAGCACCAGCGTCTCCAGCCCAAGACCGGAAAAGTCGGGCGATGCCTCGGTCGGGCGCGGCGTGGGCGCGGTCTCGGTCGGGGCGATGGGCGCCGTCGCGGTCGCCGGTGCGGGCGTGGCTGTGGGCGCCGCGGGGAGCGGCGCGGCGCTCTCCGGCGCGGCGTCGGGCGCTGCGGTCGGCAGGGGCACGGCGGAGAAATACAGGTCCGCGCTCACGCCGCAGCCGCTGAGCAGGCCCATGAGGCACAGGCAGGCGAGCAGCAGGGCAATTCTCTTCATGGCAACTCCTCCTTTCCCTCCATCTTACACCCCGCTTGTCTCCAAATTGCGACAAAAAGATGAACGAAGTGTGAACAATGGCAAACGTGCGCGGACGCGCCGCCAGAGGGACGCATCCGCGCACGTTTCGTTTAGTCGATCTTTTCGCAGGAGAGCACCGTGTACTCGGTGGTAAAGTCGTGCAATGTCAGGCCCCGGTCCTCGTACTCGACCTCGCCGAGCTGGCTGTCGTAGGGGTCGGAGCGCAGGAAGGTCTTGGGCGGGTCGAAGTCCTGCTGCAGATCGCGGTTGGCGACCATGCGGAAGGGCTCGAGGTTGCCGAAGTAGAAGTTCCAGCGCTCGCGGTTTCCGGCGCGCCAGGCCGAGCCGCCGAAGGAGCCGTCGCAGTAGAGCCAGCCGTAGGGCGCGATGTAGAAGCGGGCCCAGTCGTGGCAGCCGGCCTCGCCCGGGCGGGTGTAGAGCCCGGCCTGCCACTGCGCCGGGATGCCCGCGCAGCGGCAGAGCGTGATGAAGAGCAGCGCGTGCATGCCGCAGTCGCCGCGCTGTCCGGCGCCAAAGTACTCCGGGATGTTGGTCTTGGTGAAGTACGGCGGCACGAAGCGGTAGCAGCAGTTCGTGGTGCAGTAGTCGTAGAAGCGGCGGGCGATGCGCAGAGGGTTCGTCTCCTCGCCCTTGAGCTCCCGGCAGAGGGCGCGGATGTAGGGCGTAAACTGGATCTGCGGCAGCGCCTCCTCGGTGTCAAAACGCGGCTGCTCGGGGGAGACCTTGTCCGGGTCGGGCTCCACATAGGGCGCGTCGATGTCGTAGGTGTACTCGGCGGTAAAGGCCATGCCCGGCTCGTAGACGGTCTCAAAGCAGGCCGTGCGCTGCGGGTGGTCCTCCGGCGCGATGTGGGCAGCGGGCGAAGTGACGATCTCGCCCGGCGTGCACTGGCCGTCCTTGAGCGGCAGGGGCAGGTGGACGCGTATGCGCTTGCCCGGCCGCTGCGCGTGCTCGTTGATGGTCAGGCGCGCCCGCAGGCGGAAGCGCAGGTGCGCGTGGCCGTCCTGCTTCATCTTTGCGATGGTCTCGCCCAGCAGGCGGGCGTTGGCATCCCCCGACTCCAGCGCGGCGGGGTCCTTTAAGCGCGGGTGCAGGTCCGGGCGGGTCTTTAGGGCGCTGTCCGCGGCGCTGTCCTTGTAGCGCACCTGGCCGTCCAGGTAGACCCAGTCCAGCGTGCCGTCGTCGCGCAGTGCCTCCATCTCCTCGCGCGTGAAGTCGCGGTAGAGCGCCTGCAGGCGCTGCAGCATCTCGTCCTCGCTGAGCGGATAGGAGCGGGGGATCTCGTCCAGGATCTTCTCTTCGAATTCCAGCCGCTTTTTCAGGCATTCCGGCGTCTTTTCGCTGCGCAGGCGAGAAGCGATCACGCGCCGGGCGCGCGCAAGATCGCCGCCCAGCACCAGGCGCTCAATGTCCTCCGGCAGGGGGTAGGAAATGTAGCTAAGGTCTGTCAGCATGGAAGCGACACTCCCTTCTTTTGTATTTCTCCCTGATTATAGCACCATTGGCCATAGTAGTAAACCGGAAAACGCAGCCGTTGCGCGACGCGCCCGCGGGCGGTATAATAGTTAAGAAAAACGCTGCACGAAAGGGGGCCTGTTTTGCGTGCCCGAACTCATCGTCTATCTCGGCCTGGACGGCTCCGGCCGGGCGGAGGCCGCCGGCCGGGCTGCTGCCGCCGGCGGCCTTGCGCTGGCGCACACGCGGGAGGAGGCGCTGCGCTTTCTGCGCTACGGCCTGTCCTGCGCGCTGGACGCGCCGGACATGAAAGCCCGCGGCCGCCGCGACCTGGTGGAGCGGGCCAAGGCCTGCGGCGCGCGGACTCTGGCGGTGCTGACCGCGCGGCCGCTGGGCGAATGCGTCCGGCGCGCGCCGGAGCGGGTCGAGGAGATCCAGGCGCAGTACCGCGCCTTCTGCCCGCCGCAGCCCTTTGAGGGCTGGGACGAGATCGCGCTGACCTACCCGGACGCGCCCGCCCGGCGCGACATTGCCGACCTCTTCTTTGGCAGGGACGGCCTGGTCTTCCAGTCGCAGGACAACCCCTTCCACGCCCACTCCATCGGCCTGCACTGCATCTACACGGCGCGGGAGCTGGCCCGCGCGCGCCCGGACGACCAGGCCCTGTGGCTGGCGGGCCTTCTGCACGACGTGGGCAAGGCCACGACCAAGGCCTTCCTCGACTCGCACGGCCTGCCCAGCCCCACGGCCCACTTCTACGGCCACGAGTGCGCCTCCGCCTACGAAACGCTGTTCCTGCGCTTCCCCGCCGCCGTGCCGGAGGCAGAGCGCCTGCGCGTCAGCGCCATGGTCGCCTGGCACATGGTGCCCTATTTCTTCCGCCTGTCGCGCACGCGCGAGCGCTACCTGCGCTTCTGGGGCGAGGCGTTCCTGCGCGACATGGAGGACCTGGACCGCGCCGACCGCGCCGCGCAGCGCTGAAGGGGGGGGAAGAGCGATGGCGGATTTTGCCATGGACCTGCCGGAAGGGCCGCGCGCGATCCTGGAGCGTCTGGAAGCGGCGGGCCATGCCGCCTACGTGGTGGGCGGCTGCGTGCGCGACGCGCTGCTGGGCCTTGCGCCCAAGGACTACGACGTCTGCACCGCGGCCCGGCCGGAGGAGGTCAAGCGCGCCTTTGCCGACTGCCGCACGCTGGACACGGGCCTTACGCACGGCACGGTGACCGTGCTGCTGGCGGGCACGCCGTTTGAAGTCACCACCTTCCGCCTGGACGGGGACTACGCCGACCACCGCCACCCGGACGCGGTGGCCTTTGTGGAGGAGGTGGAGCGGGACCTGGCGCGGCGGGACTTCACGGTCAACGCCATGGCCTACAGCCCGCGCCGCGGCCTGCGCGACCCCTTCGGCGGGCGGGCGGACCTGAAGGCCGGCTGCATACGCTGCGTGGGCGAGCCGGAGCGCCGTTTTGCCGAGGACGCCCTGCGCATACTGCGCGCGCTGCGCTTTGCCGCAACCTACGCCTTCCGGGTGGAGGCGGGGACGGCCCGCGCCGCCCGCGATCTGTGCGCGTCGCTCCGCTTCGTGGCGCGGGAGCGGCTGACGGCGGAGTTTTCCAAATTGCTGTGCGGCCGGGCGGCGGGGGAGGCCGTGCGCGCCTTCCCGCAGGTGCTGCGGGAGGTCGTGCCCGCGCCCCTGTGCGCCGAGGGCCTGGACGAGACGCCGCCGCTCCTGCCCTTGCGCCTGGCGCAGGCCCTGCACCGCGCCCCGGACCCGGACGCCGCCCTTGCCGCCCTGCGCCTGCCCAAGGCCGACGCAAAAGTCGCGCGGGAGCTGCTGCGCCACTATGACGACCCGCGGCCGGAGACGCCCGCCCAGGCCCGCGCGCTGCTGCGGGAGATCGGGCCGGAGCGCGCGATGGAGCTTGCGCGCCTGCGCGCCTGGGAAGCGGGGGAGCTGGAGGCGGCGCTAAGGCGCGGCGACGCCTACAGCCTCAAGCACCTGGCCGTGGGCGGCGCGGAGCTGAAGCGCGCGGGCCTTGCCGAGGGCCCGGCGCTGGGCAGGCGGCTGCAGGCCCTGCTGGACGGCGTCATAGACGGAAATATCGAAAACACCGCGCCGGCGCTGCTTGCCGCGGCGCGGGCGATGAAGGAGGAAGAGACGTGAACCCCGACATTGCGATACTGCGGGAACTCGCGGCGCGCGCCGCCGAGTGCGCCGCCGACCCGGTCAACGCCGAGCGCGCCCGGCTCTACCGCGCCGTCAACGACCGGCGCATGATCCGCCCGGTGGCGCTGCTGGAGGAGATCCCCTGGAACGAGCTGGAGACGCTGGAGCCCCTGCGCCTGCGCTGCCAGGACCCCGACTTCCGCGCCATGGAACAGTATCTCCGCCGCGAGCTCTTCCTCTGGGAGCACGCACAGGCGGACCGCATTTTCCGGCCCTATCTGCCGGTGGAGCAGGCGGTGACGATCACGTCCGTGGGCATCGACGTGGGCGAGGAGGAGCGCGGCAAGGCGGGCGGCGGCATCTACTCCCACCGCTACGAGAACCGCCTGCGCGACGACGAGGACCTGGAAAAGCTGCGCGACCCGGAGGTGCTCCTCGACGAGGCGGAGACGCGCCGCCGCTTTGACAAGGCGGGCGAGGCGGTGGGCGACATACTGCCGGTAAAGCGCATGAACCTGGAGACGGGCTACGGCCTTGGGCTCAAGACCTGGGACGACGTGGTGATGCGCATGGGCCCGGAGCAGCTCTTCCTCGACCTGTGCGACCGGCCGGAGTTCCTGCACCGCGTGGCGCGCCGCTTCTGCGACATCTTCGTGCGCCTGATGCGGAAGATCGAGCGCCTGGGCCTGCTGGAGGCGGACCAGATCCTGGTGCACAGCACGCCCGCCCTGTCGGACGACCTGGCGGCCGGAGAGGATCGGAGCCATGTCACGCTTGACCACTGCTGGGGCCGGGGCCTTGCGCAGATCTTTGCCTCCGTCTCCAAGTCCATGCGCGAGGAGTTTGACATCGAGTACCAGATCGAGGCCATGCGCCCCTTTGGCCTGGTCTACTACGGCTGCTGCGAGCCGCTGCACGACCAGATCGACATACTCTCCCGCATCCCCAACCTGCGCAAGGTCTCCATCACCCCTTGGGCGGATGTGGACAAGGGCGCAGAGGCCCTGGGGCGGCGCTATGTGATGGCCTGGAAGCCCAACCCCGCCTATCTTCTGCGCGTGGCGGAAAACGAAGGCGCCATCCGCGCCGAGATCCGGCGCGCGCTTGCGGCGGCAAAGCGCAGCGGCACGTCGATGGACATCGTCCTAAAGGACATCTCCAGCGTCTCCGGCGACCCGGAGAACCTCAGCGCCTGGGCGCGCATCGCCATGGAGGAGGTCCTTTCCTGGTAGGAAAATTGTCCCCTGTACAAACGGGGCGCTCCGGCCTATAATGAAAGCTGAGGAAGGCAAGAAAGACAAGCCTTTCCCCGGGAGGTATGCCAAAGATGAAAGACGAACGCTTCACAAGACTCTACGAGATGGCCAAGAAGGAAGTCCTGCAGGACATACTGCCCTTCTGGATGGAGCACGACGTGGACGAGGAGAACGGCGGCTTCTACGGCGTGGTGACGCGCGAGGGCAAGCCGGTGAAGGAGGGCACCAAGTGCCTGGTGCTCAACGCCCGCCTGGTGTGGACCTTCTCCGCCGCCTACCGCATCTTCAAGGACGAAACGTACCTGCAGATGGCCCGCCGCGCTTACGACTACTTCTGCGAGTACTTCCTTGACAAGGAGTACGGCGGCTGCTACTTCATGCTCGACTGCAAGGGCGTCCCCGTGGACGACAAGAAATTCGTCTACGGCCAGGCCTTTGCCATCTACGCCCTGAGCGAGTACTGCCGCGCCACCGGCGATGCGAAGGCGCGCGACCGCGCCGTGGCCATACGCGACCTGCTGGAAAAGCACGCCTACGACGCTGCGCACAACGGCTATGTCGAGAGCCTGCGCCGCGACTGGAGCTACGACCCCGCCGGCCAGGGCTCCAACATCAACCCCGACGCCGCCTCCACCCGCACCATGAACACGCATCTGCATCTGATCGAGGCCTACACCGGCCTGCTGCGCGTGCTGCGGGACGAGGAGCAGATCGCCCTGACGCGCCGCCACCTCGGCATCATGCTGAACAAGGTCTACGACGACAAGATCCACCACTTCAAGATGTTCTTCCGCGACGACTGGACGCCCACTTCGCCCGAGATCTCCTACGGCCACGACATCGAGGGCACCTGGCTGATGATGGAGACCGCCGAGGTCCTGGCCGACCGCGCCGCCGAGGAAGAGGCCGCGCCCAAGTGCCTGGCCATGGCGGGGGCCTGCCTGCGGGAGTCCATCCTCCCCGACGGCTCCATGATCTACGAGTACAATCCCGTGACCCGCGAGATCCACACCCGCCGCTCCTGGTGGGTGCAGGCCGAGACCGTGGTCGGCTTCCTCAACGCCTGGCAGATGAGCGGTGAGGACGCGTTCCTCGACGCCTCGCTCAACTGCTTCCAGTACATCGACCGCTTCCTCGTCGACCACGAGTACGGCGAGTGGTTCACCATGCTCGGCGACAGCGGAAAGGTGCTCTCCGGCTACGAGAGCAAGATCGACGGCTGGAAGTGCCCCTACCACAACGCCCGCATGTGCTTTGAGATCATCGAGCGCTACGAGAAGGCGTAAAGCGCCTCTGCACCTTGCCGCATCCCCCGGAAAAAAGCGCGCCGGGGGATGCGCGCCTGTATCCTGACGTTTAGGAGGAAGTACGCGACCTATGACGAAGCGAATTCTCTGCCTGCTGCTGTCTTTGTTCCTGCTGCTGCCGCTGAGCGGCTGCGCCCTGTTCCAGACCAAGGTCGAGGACATGGACGAATCGGACGCCGCGCCCTATTACAGCATGGGCGAGGGCTTTCTGCAGTCCCTCTTTGCCGGGGACTACGCCGCCTGCGCCGCCCTTTGCAGCGAGACGCTGCAGGGCCAGATGAGCCGGAGCGACCTGCAGAGCGCCTGGGAGAATATGCGCCTGAGCTACGGCGACCCCGTCTCCATCGAAAGCAGGAAGCCCTATTGGATCAACGGCGAGGGCACGGTGGTCTTCCAGGTGGCCTGCGCGCACGGCGGCTGCAGCGTCCAGCTCACCTACGACGAGGAGAACAACGTCGCCGGTCTCTGGTTCGGCCTGCCGGAAGAGGACTTCCCCTATGAGGTCGCCGTGCCCGAGGGCGTGCAGGAATACGAGATCGTGCTGGGCGAGGGCACGGACACGCCGCTGAAGGCGCTTGTCACGCTGCCGGAAAACGCGCAGGGCCCGGTGCCCGCCGTGGTGCTCGTCCACGGCTCCGGCGCCAGCGACCGCAACGAGGCCATCGGCGGCTGCTATCCCTTCGCCGACATCGCCCACGGCCTGGCTAAGCGCGGCATCGCCGCCATCCGCTACGACAAGCGCACCTACACCTACGGCAACGCCTACACCGAGGAAGAGGTCAACGCTATGACCGTGGAGGAGGAGGTGCTGCAGGACGCGCAGCTTGCCATCGAGGCCCTGGATGCGCAGGAAGGCGTGGACCCGGAGCGCGTCGTCCTCGTCGGCCACTCCCTGGGCGGCATGCTCGCCCCGCGCATCGCCGCGGAAAACGCGGACAGGATCGCCGGCATCGTCTCTTTGGCCGGCTCGGCGCGCGGCTATCTTGACATCGTCTACGACCAGAACATGGACGTGGCGGAGAGCGACGCCCAGCGCAACTCCATCAAGCGCGAGTACCGAAAGGTGGAAAACGTGCTCTCCCTCAAGGACGACGAGACGCTCTTCGGCATCCCCGCGCCCTACCTTAAGGATCTGTACAGCCACCCGGTCGAGGACTCGCTTGCCTCCCTTTCCGTCCCCATACTCGTGCTGCAGGGGGAGAACGACTTCCAGATGCACGTGGAGGACTTCCGCTCCTGGCAGGACGCCCTCGCCGATTACGCCGGCCCCTGGGAGGCGGAGATGCTGCCGGACCTCAACCACCTCTTCGTGGACGACAGCGCCTACAGCCGCCGCGGCAGCGTCGCCGAATACCTGACCGAGGGCCATGTGGACGAGGGCGTGCTCGACCGCATCGCCTCCTGGATCGGCGAGAACGTCGCCTGACCCCTCTCCAGCCCCCAAAAAGAGGGAGTCCCGCCGCCGGAACTGTTGCCTCCGGGCAAGAATTCCGGCGTTTTGTTTCACGATAAGAAACTTTGGACCGAATTGCGAAAACACTATTGCAACATGACGGGAAACCGTGTATCATATAGCGTGTAAAGACCGGTTTTACGCGCAGGCGTCCCGCCGGTACAGAGAGAATTTCAGGGAGGAAGAAAAATGGCCGAGAATTACGAACAGACTCTTGCCCATGTCAACACCAACTCCAAGCCCACCGATCTTCGCATCACGGACATGCGGTTTGTTGACATCGTCGGCGCTCCGATGCACTGCACGCTGCTGCGCATCGAGACCAACCAGGGCATTACCGGCTACGGCGAAGTCCGCGACGGCGCGTCCAAGCTCTACGCGCAGATGCTCAAGCGTTTCCTCATTGGCGAAAACCCCTGCAACATCGACAAGATCTTCCGCCGCATCAAGCAGTTCGGCGGCCAGAGCCGTCAGGCGGGCGGCGTCTGCGGCGTGGAGCTCGCGCTGTGGGACATCGCCGGCAAAGCCTACGGCATCCCGGTGTACCAGATGCTGGGCGGCAAGTTCCGCGACAAGGTCCGCATGTACTGCGACACCGACGTCGACGGCAAGGACACGGGCCTCAACATGGGCGACGCTCTGAAGAAGCGCGTGGAGAAGCACGGCTACACGATGCTCAAGATGGACCTTGGCATCAACCAGCTGTGGGACGTCGAAGGCGGCCTGTGCGCGCCCGTCGGCTTCCTTGAGCAGTACGGCTACACCGCCAAGATGGCGCGCGAGGCCAAGGCCCGCGGCGACAAGGCGGCTGCCCGCTGGTGGGCCAACCGCAACTACGATGTCAACAACATCGCTCACCCCTTCACCGGCATCCACATCACCAAGAAGGGCTTCGACTACCTGGAGAACTACGTCAAGGAAGTCCGCTCCGTCATCGGCTACGAGATCCCGCTGTCCATCGACCACTTCGGCCACATCGGCGTGGAGGACTGCATCAAGCTCGCTAACCGCCTGGAGAACTACAATATGTGCTGGCTCGAGGACATGATCCCCTGGCAGCTGACCGATCAGTACGTCCGCCTGCACAACGCTTCCACCACCCCCATCGCTACGGGCGAGGACATCTACCTGCTGGAGAACTTCAAGCCCCTGCTGGACAACCGCGCGGTCTCCATCATCCACCCGGACATCCTGTCCTCCGGCGGCATCTACGAGACCAAGAAGATCGGCGACTACGCCGAGGAGTGCGGCGTCGCGATGGCGCTCCACATGGCGGAGACCCCCGTTGCCTGCCTTGCGGCCGTGCACGTTGCCGCCGCCACCAACAACTTCCTCGGCCTGGAGTTCCACTCCAACGACGTGGATTGGTGGAGCGACATGGTCAAGGACACCGAGAAGCCCAAGATCGTCGACGGCTTCATGGCGGTTCCCGAGAAGCCCGGCATCGGCATCGACGAGCTGGACGACGAGGTCCTGGCCGAGCACATCCATCCCGAGATCCCCGGCCTGTGGGAGTCCACGGACGAGTGGAACGACTGGATCTCTCACGATCGCCTCTGGTCCTAAGATAAAAAACACATACGCGCTTTCCCGCGCATTCGTGGAAAAGAGGGGGAAAGGGCGCCGGACGCGGCGCCCTTTTTCCATATCAAGTTGTCGTTTTTCGAGTTTGTAAAATGTTGCCCGAGGGGCAAATATTTTCTCCGCGCCGCTTGCAATTTGCAGAGGGACGTGGCATAATAAGGTTTGGGTGTAGAACCTACAGAAACAAAAGTTTGGGGGGAAATTCACATGCGTTTCAGCGGTAAGACCGTGTATGTGACGCAGGCGGACACAGCCCAGGGCGCGGCCCTGGCCCTGCGCTTTGCCAAGGAAGGCGCCAACCTCGTTCTCGGCTTTGCCGGAGAAGACCTGGTGCAGCGCGTGGAAGCCGCGGGCGCCAAGGCCCTGGTCGTGCGTCCCGATATGCTCACCTATGAAGGCGCCCAGAAGATGGTCGACGAGGTCAAGGCAGCCTTTGGCCGCATCGACGCGCTCATCTTCAACAACAACGACGTGGTAAAGACGGGCATCGAGAACCTCACCAAGGAGGTCTTTGAGAGCCAGCTCAATGCCAACGCCAAGGCGGCCTTTGTCCTTGCGCGCGTGGTCGGCCTGCACATGGCCGAGTACGGCAACGGCAAGATCGTCTTCGTCTCTTCCATCCACTGCGACAAGCCCACGGGCTCGGCGGTGATGTACTCCATCTCCAAGGGCTGCATCAATATGCTCTGCAAGGAGTGCGCCCTCTTCTTCGGCCGCAAGGGCATTCAGACCAACCTCATCGAGGCCGGCGCCGTCGAGGGCGACGACAAGAAGTTTGAGAGCGAATTCTCCCCCCTGTACGCCATGGGCTACATGGAGGAGCGCATCCCCCGCCGCAAGGCCGGTTCCAACGACGAGATCGCCGCGGTGGCGGCGTTCCTGGCGTCGGAGGAGGCCAGCTTCGTCAACGGCGCCAGCGTGCGCGCGGACGGCGGCTTTGAGCTGTTCTACGGCTTTAGAGCGTAAGAGGGGGGCGAAACAAAAATGAAAGCACCGTTTGATCTGACCGGCAAGGTCTACATCGTCACCGGCAGCGGCAAGGGCATCGGCAAGGGCATCGTCCGCTGCTTCGTCAAGGCGGGCGCCAAGGTCTGCATCAACTGCAACAGCAACCGCGCCATGGCCGACGAGACCCTCAAGGAGATCCAGGCCCTCGGCGGCGAGGACTGCGCCATACTCTACCAGGCGGACGTCTCCGACTTTGCGCAGGCCGAGGCCATGGCCAAGGCCACGTATGAGCACTTCGGCCGCATCGACGGCCTGGTCAACAACGCCGCCCTGCAGAAGCAGTGGATGATCGACGAGTACCCGATCGAGGACTACGACCTGCTGATGCACGTCAACCTCGGCGGCTACATCAACATGATGCGCGCGGTCCTGCCGTACCTGAAGGAGACCCGCGGCTCCATCACCTGCATCTCTTCCGTGCACGGCAAGCGCCCCACGGACTTTGACCCCGTCTACGCCATGACCAAGGGCGGCATGCACATGCTCATGCGCGAGGCGGCCATCGAGTTTGCCAAGTACGGCGTGCGCGTCAACATGATCATGCCCGCCGGCGTCAAGATCGAGTTCAAGACCGGCAACCCCAAGCCCTTCCACAAGCCGCGCCTGACGCCCCCGCGCGAGTACTACGAGAAGTACCCGATGTACCCGCTGGGCCGCCACGGCCTGCCCGAGGACTCCGGCTGGGCCTGTGTCTACCTCGCCTCCGAGGAGGCCGAGCACATCTCCGGCGCCTGCCTGCGCGCCGACGGCTGCTCCATGCTCCTGTAAAAACCACACGCGCAAAAAAAGGGAATTTCCCTGCCAACGGGGAATTCCCTTTTTGCATACCAATTTTCAAGGAGGGGAGACGTGTGTTCCAATACCCCCACCACCGCGACACACTGCAGCTCTATATAGACCGCGCAAAGGCGGATCCCGAGATCCTCTGCGTCGCCCTGGGCGGCTCCGTGGCGCGGGGCAGCGCCCGGCCGGACTCGGACGTAGACCTGCTCGTCTGCGTCTCCGACGCGCGCTGCAAGGCGCTGGAGGCCGAGAACCGCCTCTGCGAGACCATCGTGGAGGAGCGCTTCTACAAGGGCGGCTACTTCGACATCAAGTACTTTGCCAAGGACTACCTCGCCGCCTGCGCGCGCAAGGGCAGCGAGCCCGCGCGCAGCGCCTGGGTCGGCGCGCGCGTGGTCTACTGCGCGGACGCGGAGATCCCGGACCTCATCGCGCGCATCCCCGTCTTCCAGAAGGCGGAAAAGGAGGAGAAGATGCTCTCCTTCGCCGCGCTTTTCGAGGTCTCCCACGTCTACTTCTGGAACTGCTGCGTGTCCGGGCAGGAGGCGCCGTACCTTAAGATCAAGACCGCGGCGGACCTCGCGCTCAGCGGCCTGCGCCTCTTCCTGCAGGAGAAGGAGGCGCTCTTCCCCTGCCAGCGCAAGCTCCTTGGCGCGGTCCGCACCCAGCCGGGCGGCGCGCCCCTGGCCGACGCGGCGGAGGCCTTCCTGCGCCGGCTCGACGACGAGAGCGAGCGCGCCTTCTACGCGGCCGTCTGGCAGAGCGTGACCTGGACGCCGCCCGAGGACTACAACAAGCTCCTGGCCCGCGACGTGGAGGACAACGAGCTCTGGTGGTACAAGGACCGGCCCAACCTCATCGAGTGGTAGGAAATGCGCCTGCAATGGCCGACGGAAAAGCCCCCTCTCCCGGCATTTTTCGGAGAGGGGGCTTCTTTTATGTGCCCGCCAGAGGCACGGCGCAGATCAGGCGCTCCGGCCCGGCGCTGATGCCGTCGGCGCTGCTCTCGTAGATAAGCGCCCGGCCGCCCGCAAACGACAGCTGCAGCCGCTCCACATAGGCCGCGTAGAAGACGCCGTCCTCCGCCTGCCGCGCCAGTATGAAGGCCTCCTCGCCCGCGGCCTGCACCTCCTGTTCGTCGTAGAAGGCGTAGATCGACTCCACCTCCAGCAGGCTCACCGCTTCGCCGTCGACGAGGAAGGTGATCACCGCCGCCCCCACGTCCATGTCCATGCGCAGCACCGCGCGGTACTCCGTCTCGCCGAGCGTGTAGACGTACTGCTGCTCGCCCATCGCCCCCAGGTGCGCCACCTGCGCCGCCGGCAGGGAGGAGGGGTTCGCCTGCGTGCCGGACTCCGGCAGCTCCGCAAGCTCCGTCACCGCGCCGCTGTCCGGGTCCAATTCATAGTGCCGCGCGCTCTGCGCGTCCTGCTCCGCCGGCAGGGCGGAGAAGTAGAAGCGCCCGCCCGAGGCCCGCGTCTCCGTCACCACCTGATTTCGCAGGTCCACGCCCTGCGCCTTGCGCACCTCGCCCGACGGCAGGTCCGCCACCAGCAGCGCGCGCTCCGCGTCCGCCGCCAGGCACACCAGCGTGTCCTGCCGCACAAACAGCGGGTCGATCGCGCCGTCGATCAGCAGGCGCGCGTTCTCGCCCCGCTCGTCCAGCAGCAGCACCTGCAGGATCGCCGGGTCCGCGTCGTAGCCGAACATCCAGGAGGGCAGACCTTCCATGCGCGCCCGCTCTTCTTCGTGCGCAAGGCGCTTGAGCAGCAGCAGATCGCCGCTCTCCAGCTTGTAGAGCGCCACGTACTGCCGGCTCTCCCCGGCGTCCACCACCGTCTCCTCGCCGCCCTCGCGGCGGCGCAGGCCGTCGTTGTCCACGTAGAACAGCCGCGTCCCGTCGTACACCGCCCAGGGGTCCGGCGTGGAAGCCTCGGCCAGCAGCGCCGTGGGCAGCGGCGTCTCTTCCGCCGCAGTGGGCGCGCCTTCCTCCGGCGCCGCGCAGCCCGTCAGCGCCAGCAGCAGAACCAGAAGGAGCAGCAAGTTTCGCCTCATACGCGTCATCTCCCGATTTTCTCCAAATTTCACCATTTATAAAAAACGACGGCGGCAGCCAAAATGTTCCAGGGGAAAATGCGTTCGTTTACCCTTGCCTTTTCGCCGCCGCCGCGCTATAATAAACACAAAGAGGGACTATGTGTTCGCCTAAATACCGCGGGAGAGGGGAGAGGGACATGGCGGGAAAGATCTACGCCGCGATCGACCTAAAATCCTTTTACGCCTCGGTGGAGTGCGTGGAGCGGGGCCTGGACCCGCTGGACACGCATCTGCTCGTGGCGGACGAGGAGCGCACGGACAAGACCATCTGCCTTGCGGTGACGCCGCCGCTGAAGGCGCGCGGCGTGCCGGGGCGGCCGCGCCTGTTCGAGGCCCGGGAGCGCGTGCGCGACATCAACGCGCGGCGCCTGGCCCGCGTCGGCCGCTTCCGCGGGGAGAGCTTTTGCGAGAGCGAGCTTTGCGCCCACCCGGAGAAGGAGCTGCGCTTCCTGGTGGCGCGGCCGCGCATGGCGCTCTACCTGCGCTACAGCGCCCGCGTCTACGGCATCTATCTGCGCTACATCGCGCCCGAGGACATCCACGTCTACTCCGTGGACGAGGTCTTTGTGGATCTGACGCCGTACCTGCGCCTGTACGACTGCAGCGCCCAGGCGCTCACGCGCCGCCTGCTCCACGCCGTGTACGAGGAGACGGGCCTGACCGCCGCCGCGGGCATCGGCACCAACCTCTACTTGTGCAAGGTCGCCCTGGACATCAGCGCCAAGCACGCCGTGCCGGACGCCTGCGGCGCGCGCATCGCCGAACTGGACGAGATCCGCTACCGTCGCACGCTCTGGGAGCACCAGCCTTTGACGGACTTTTGGCGCGTGGGCCGCGGCTATGCCGAGAAGCTGGCCGCCCACGGCATGCGCACCATGGGGGACGTGGCGCGCTGCTCGCTGGGCGGCGCGGCGGACGCGCAGAACCCGGAACTGCTCTACCGCCTCTTCGGCGTCAACGCCGAGCTCCTCATCGACCACGCCTGGGGCGAGGAGTCCTGCACGCTGGCGGACATACGCGCCTACCGGCCGCAGGCGCGCAGCGTCGGCAGCGGCCAGGTGCTCTCCCGCCCCTACGCCCACGGCGAGGCCGCGCTCGTGCTGCGGGAGATGGCCGAGGCCCTGGCCCTGGACCTGACGCGGCAGGGCCTTGCCGCCGAACAGCTGGTGCTGGACGTGGGCTATGACGTGGAGAGCCTGCGCGGCGGCTACCGCGGCCCGGCCCGCCTCGACGGCTACGGCAGGCGCGTGCCCCCCGGCGCGCACGGCAGCCGGGATCTGAGGGAGCGCACCGCCTCCGGCGAGCGCCTGGCCGCGGCGGCGGAAGCGCTCTTTGATGCCTCCGCCGATCCGGCGCTGCTGGTGCGGCGTCTAACGCTCACCGCCTGCCGCGTCGGCCCGGCGGACGCGCCAAAGCCCGTGCAGCTCAGCTTTTTCGACGAAGAGAACGCCGCCCGGTGCCGGAGCGCGCGCCGGGAGGAGGCGCGCCAGCGCGCGGTGCTGGCCATACGCGAGAAGTACGGCGGCGGCGCCATCTTCCGCGGCGCGGACCTGCTGGAGGGCGCCACGGCCCTGGCCCGCGGCGCGCAGATCGGGGGGCACCGGGCATGAGCGGCCGCTACGACGACATACTCTGGCGCGGGCGGCCCCGCCTGTCCGGCCACGCGCCCCTGCCGCCCGCCTCGCGCGCGGCGCAGTTCGCCCCCTTTGCCGCCCTGAGCGGCTACGAGGACGTGGTGGAGGAGACGCGCCGCGGCACGCAGGCGCGCGTGACGCTCGGCGAGGACGCGGAGGAGGCGCTGCAGCGCGCGCTCTGCTGGCTCCTGCGCGACGGGCCCGGCCGCCGCTTTTCCGCCACCTATTTCGTGCCGGACACGCGCAAACGCGGCGGCGCTTACGTCACCGTCCGCGGCGCGCTGCGCCGCCTGGACGAGAGGGGCCGCGCCCTGCTGCTCGAGGACGGCGCCCGCGTGCCCCTGGACGCCCTGCGCGCCCTCACATTGCTCCCATAACCGCCCCAAAAAGACGCCCGGAGATCCGCAGCACAGATCTCCTGGCGCTCAGACTGTCGAAAAAGTAGGATCACTCTCTTGGGGATGCATGAAGGGGCCGCAGCCCCTTCATCTTCAATCCGCAGCGGCGACGTGTACGCCGCGAGGAGGCGGGCCGAAGGCCCGCTTTCCGGTATCCGGTGCGTTGTGCGCGCAGCGCGCGGCGCGCCGGATGTCACTCGAAAAAATGCAAAATTGCATTTTTTCGAAGCGTGTCGA
>CALWKN010000034.1 GCA_944381265.1 uncultured Clostridia bacterium | reverse complement strand
CCTGGGCAAGCTCTACTACAAGCGCACCGGCAAGCGCCTGGCCTTTGTGCCCATGAGCATCAACCGCCGCGCCGCCTACCTGCGCTTTGGCAAGCCCCTCCTGTTTGACCCGGAGGTCCCCTTCGCCGCGGAGAAAGAGCGCCTGACGCAGGCGCTCTTAGCGGAACTGAGCGACGACTACTGAGCCGTCCCTGCGCCGCCCGGGCCGCGGCTTTCGCCCACGGCCCTTTTTGTCTGTGCGTAGAGCGCGCAGGCGCGCCGCAGCAGCGCCCGCGCCTCGTCCGCCGCTCCCGCCTTTTCCGGCGGCAGCGCGGACTTAAGCTCCTCCAGCAGCCGCTCTGCCCGCAAAAGCGCCCCTTCCGCCTCGGGGAACAACCCGTCATACCACTTTTCCGCCATGTTCCTTCACCCCTCCCGCGCCATGCGCCCAATTGCCCGCAGCAGCGCGTCCACGTCTTCCTTCCTGCTGGCAAAGCCAAGGCTTGCGCGCACCGCGCCGCGCCCGCCCGTGCCGAGCATTTCGTGCGCCAGCGGCGCGCAGTGCAGCCCGCCGCGCACGCAGATGCCGTCCTCGGCGTCCAGCCTGTCCGCGACCTGCTCCGAGGGGAGGGCGCCCACGTTAAAGCTCACCGTGCCAACGCGCGACAGCGCCTCCATCGGCCCGTAGACCGTCACATTCGGCGTGTTCAGAAGGCCGCAGAGCAGCCGCTCCGTCAGCAGCAGCTCCCGCCCGCGCGTTTCCGCCCGGTGCGCAAGGCAAAAGCGCACGCCCTGCGCAAGGCCCGCCAGCCCCGGCGCGTTGAGCGTGCCGCTCTCGTAGCGCTCCGGCCGCTCCGGCGGCTGCGTCAGCAGGTGCGAGGACGTGCCCGTGCCGCCGGTCTTCAGCGGCTCCAGCATAAGCCCCGGCCGTATGTAGAGCGCGCCCGTGCCCTGCGGCCCCAGCAGCGCCTTGTGCCCCGGCATCGCGCACAGGTCCACGCCCCATTCCTGCGGGTACAGGGGCAGGATCCCGGCGCTTTGCGCCGCGTCCAGCAGAAAGAGGCTGCCGTGCATGCGGCAGAGCAGCGCCGCCTGTTCCGCCGGCAGTATCGCACCGGTGACGTTGTCCGCGTGCGGCAGCGCCAGCAGGTCCACGTCCGCGCCCATGCGCTTTAGCGGATCCGCGGCGATGGTCAGCCGGATCACCCCCGCCTCCGCCAGGCGGTGCAGCGGCCGCAAAAGAGAGTTGTGCGCGTAGGCCGAGGTGAGCACGTGCATTCCCGCCCGGCAGACGCCCTGCACCGCCAGGTTGAGCATGTCCGTGCAGTTCGCGCCAAAGACGATGTCCGCCGGGTCGCGCACGCGCAGGAATTCCGCCAGCGCCTCGCGCGCCCCCAGCACCAGGCGCGAGGCCGCAAGCGACAGCCTGTGCCCGCTGCGCCCGGGGTTGGCGCCGTAGCGCCGCATCGCCGTTTCCACCGCGCGGTACACGCTCTCCGGCTTGGGGAACGAAGTCGCCGCATTGTCCAGATAAATCATCCGCTTTCCCTCCCGCACCACCGGCTTTCGCCGATCGTATTCTAAATGTATGGCGGGCTTCCCCGCCTTACCACCAGCATGGGAGGGAATCTTCATGGAAAGTTACGGGATCGCCGCCTTCCGTTCCAGACAGGCGGTGCTGCGCTTTGAGGAACTGCTGCGCCGCTCCGGCGTGCGCGCCTCCGTCATCACCACGCCCCGCGCCGTGTCCCTTGGCTGCGGCCTCTCGGTGCGCTTCCCGGTGCAGGACCTGCCCCTGGCGGCGAAAGTCTACCGCGACAACCCGTTCCACAACCTGATCGGCTTTTACATCGCGCGCCAGTCGGGCGCAAACCTCCAGGTCACCCCCGCGCCGGTCGCCTGATGGACGCATACCACAGAAAGGAGAACACCCGCCGTGACACAGAAAGACGAGCGGAACGAAAAGATCCTGCAGGAGCTCCGCCGGCTCTACCCGGACGCCGGCCCGGAGCTCCATTTCACCAACCCCTTTGAGACGCTGATCGCCACCATGCTCTCGGCCCAGTGCACGGACAAGCGCGTCAACCAGGTGACGGAACGCCTCTTTGCCCGCTATACGTGCGCCGCGGACCTGGCGCGCCTGGAGCCGGAGGAGCTGGAGCCGGAGATCCGCGAGTGCGGCCTCTACCACAACAAGGCCCGGAACATCGTCGCTGCCTGCCGCGTGATCTGCGAAACGCACGGGGGCGAGGTACCGGATTCCTGGGAGGCGCTCTATGCCCTGCCCGGCGTTGGGCGCAAGACCGCCAACGTCGTCTACGCCAACGCCTTCCACGGCGACGCCATCGCCGTGGACACGCACGTCTTCCGCGTCTCCAACCGCCTGGGCCTGGCTCACGCCAAGGACGTGGACCATACCGAGCAGCAGCTGCAGCAGGCCATCCCTAAGTCCGAGTGGTCGCGCGCGCACCACTACCTGATCTTCCACGGCCGCCGCGTCTGCGCCGCCCGCAGCCCCAAGTGCGGCGCCTGCACGCTGCGGGACCTGTGCGAGTATTACCGGCAGCAGAATAGAACGTAAAATTTTGCGCCGCGCCATTGCAAAGCGCCGCGCATTTCGCTATCATAAGGAGAAATCCCCCGGCGGCCTCCGCGCCGCCCGAGTTTTGCCCAAGGAGTGTGCAAATGTCAACGTCATTTGTCGATATCGTTCGCATCAAGCTCAAGGCCGGCGACGGCGGCGACGGCAAGGTCAGCTTCCACCGCGAGAAGTTCGTCCAGGCCGGCGGCCCGGACGGCGGCGACGGCGGCCGCGGCGGGAACATCGTGTTCCTGGCCGACCCCGGCATGCACACGCTGCTGGACTTCCGCTACAACCGCAAGTTCTTCGCCGAGGCCGGCGCGCCCGGCGGCGCGGGCCGGGCCAGCGGCAAGAGCGGCCAGGACCTCGTGATCAAGGTGCCGCCGGGAACCGTGGTGCGGGACCTTGCCACGGACAAGGTGCTTGCGGACGTGCGCGAGCCGGGCAAGGAGCGCGTCGTCCTGCACGGCGGCCGCGGCGGCTGGGGCAACAGCCACTTCGCCAATTCCGTGCGCCAGGCGCCCAATTTCGCCAAGCCGGGTATGCGCACCAAGGTCTTCGACGTGCAGCTGGAGCTGAAGACCATCGCGGACGTGGGGCTCGTCGGCTTCCCCAACGTAGGCAAGTCCACGATCCTCTCGGTCCTCACCGCCGCCAAGCCCAAGATCGCCAACTACCACTTCACCACGCTCCTGCCGAACCTTGGCGTGGTCAAGGCGCGCAGCGACGGCTTTGTCCTGGCCGACATCCCCGGCCTCATCGAGGGCGCCAGCGAGGGCGCGGGCCTTGGGCACGAGTTCCTGCGCCACGTCGAGCGCACGCGCCTGCTCCTGCATGTGCTGGACATCTCCGGCAGCGAGGGCCGCGATCCGCTGGAAGACCTGGACGTCATCAACCGCGAGCTCGCCCGCTACAAGGAGCTGGACAAAAAGCCCCAGATCGTGGTCTGCAACAAGATGGACCTGCCGGAGGCGGAGGAGAACCTCGCCCGCCTGCGCGAAAAGCTAAAAGACAGCTCTACGGAGATCTTTGCCGTCTCCGCCGCCGCGAACCAGGGCTTTGCCCCGCTGCTGGACGCCTGCGTGCGGCGCTTGAATGAGATCCCGCCCGTGGACTCCTTTGAGGAGGAGAGCGAGGCGGAGGAGTTTGCCGCCGGCCTTGGCGCGCCGTTCGCCGTGCGCCGCGAGAACGATGCCTACGTGGTCGAGGGCCCGGCGGTGGACGCGCTGCTCCTGCGCGTGCGCCTGGACGACGCCGAGAGCATGGCCTACTTCGAGCGCACGCTGCGCCGCCTGGGCATCATCGACGCCCTGCGGGCAAAAGGCGCCGCCGACGGCGACACCGTGCGCCTGGGCGACGTCGAATTCGAGTTCATCAACTAAAGCAAAGGAGGGCTCCTCATGCCCCTTACCTCCAAACAGCGCGCCCAGCTGCGCGCCCTTGCCAACGACTTTGACCCCGTCGTCTACATCGGCAAGGAGGGCATCACGCCCAACCTCTCCAAGCAGACCTGGGACGCGCTGGAGGCCCGCGAGCTGATCAAGGTGCAGGTGCTCAAGAACGCGCCCTACGAGACGCGCGAGGCCTGCGGCCTATTGTGCGAGGCGGTCCACGCCGAGCCCGTATTGTGCGTGGGCAACCGCTTTGTGATCTACCGCCCGGCCCGCAAGGACCCAAAGATCGTCCTCGTCTAAAACAGGCGCGGTGTTTCCCCGTCCCGCCCCCGCCCGGCGAGCGCGAGGAAGAGGAGCAGCAGCGCCGCGAACAGGCAGGAGAGCGCCCCGGTGAAAATGTAAGCCGTCATCAGCCCCAGCGCCGGCGGCAGACAGCGCGGCGCGCTCCTCTCGTCCGGCAGCAGGCGCCGCCACGGTATGCGTTCGCGCGCGTCCTCCGCCGGCGGCACGATGTCCGCCGGGGCCTCCGGCAGCGGCAGCGCGGCAAGGTCGATAAGGCGCAGCGGCGGGCGCAGGCCTTCTGCGTAGCGCAGCGCCTCCTTCGTCGCGCCGCCCGCGCACAACAGCACGCCCGGCTTTTTTCCCCGCTCACGATGAAAGGCGTGCGCCGCCGCTACGTCCGCCGCCTGCGGGCTCTGGCACAGCCCCGCGGCGATGCGCCGCCCCTGCCCGTCGCGCAGTATCCGGAGCCTTGCGCGCGTCTCGACGTGCGCAAGACCGTAGGCCTGCCTGAGCGCCTCCGTCGCCCGGTAGAGCGCCGTCTGCTCCGGCAGCATGGTCAGCGCGTAGAGCGCGGCGCGCTGCCGCGCCTCCCGCTCGCGCTTTGCCGCCTGCCGCCCGGAGGCGCGGCGGCGGAACAAATACAGGGCGTAGAGCAGGCCGCCCGTCACCAGCAGCGAAAGCATGGCGCTGAGCGCCGGACTCTTTACGCGCGCGGCGAAGTAGAAGAACCCCGCGGCCCACAGCGCCGCCGCGCCCAGCGCGCGGTCCAGCGCGCGGGCCGCCTTTGTGCGCGCCTGCATGGATGTCCCCCCCCTTTGACAATGCGCCGGAAATCGGCATAAAATCATTTTACATTTTCCCCGGAATCGGTTATACTATGTATGGATTAGGAGTGTGCGCCAAGTGACGAGCAGCAGGATCCGCGTCGGCCTCATGGGCGGCAGTTTTGACCCCATCCATTGCGGCCATATCGCCATCGCCGAAGCAGCGCGCGATGCGCTGCAGCTGCAGCGCGTGCTCTTTCTCCCCTCGGGACACCCGCCGCACAAGGCGCATTTGGGCGCGACTCCCCTGCAGCGCCTGGAGATGACGCGCCTTGCGGTCAAAGGGCTCCCCTGGGCCGAGGCCTGCGACGCCGAAGTGCGCCGCGCGGGCACCATCTACACCGTGGACACGCTGCAGATCCTCTCCGCCCAGCGCCCCGAGGCCGCTTTCTACTACATCATCGGCGCCGACACGCTCCTGGACCTGCCCAACTGGCGCAACACGCAGAAGGTGTGCACGCTGTGCCGCTTCATCTGCCTGCACCGCCCGGGGGTGGAGGAGGAGAAGATCCGCGCCGCCTTTTCCGACCTGCGCGCACGCTACGGCGCGCACATCGACCTTGTGCCCGCTTCCGGCCCGGACATTTCCTCCACGGAGATCCGCCGCCGCATCGCCGAGGGCCTTCCCACGCAGGGAATGCTGCCGCCGCCCGTGCGGGCCTACATCGACAGGGAGAAGATCTATCGTTTATGAAGCGTCTGGATGAAACCTTGCGCAAAACATACATCCAATACCTCGAAGACCACGTCTCCAAAAAGCGCCTCGTCCACAGCCTGGGCGTGGCGGAGACGGCGGTGCGCCTGGCGCTGCGCTACGGCGCGGACCCCGCAAAGGCGGAGGCCGCGGGGCTCCTGCACGACTGCTCCAAGGGCCTGAGCCCCGAGGAGATGGTCGCCACGGCCCGCGCCTTTGGCATGCGTCCGGACGAGTACCAGCTGGTGAACCCGGAGCTGCTGCACCCCTACGTCAGCGCCATGCTCGCCGCGCGCGACCTCGGCGTCACCGACGGCGAAGTGCTCACCGCCATCCGCCGCCATATGTGCGGCGCGCCGGACCTGTCCACGCTGGACGCCGTGGTCAACCTGGCCGACTACATCGAGCCCTCGCGCAAGTACCCCGACGTGGACGAAATTCGTCGTCTGGCGGAAGGATCCCTCTTTGACACGCTCTGCACCGCCTTAGGCAGAACCATGATCCTCACCATCCGCCAGGGCAGCGTGCTCCACCCGGACACACTGCTCACCTGGAACGCGCTTCTTTTGCGCCCAAAATCCGAAAAGGAGAAGAAACATGACTGAGAACAGCAGAGAGATCGCCCTTCGGGCTTGCGATATACTGGATGAAAAGATGGCCTCGGACATCGTCTGCCTGGACATCACCAACATGACCATCATCGCCGATTACTTCGTCATCGCCTCCGGCCGCAACCCCAACCACGTCAAGGCTCTCTACGACGAGCTGGAGGAGAAGATGGAAGCCCTGGGCCTGCCCCTGGTGCGCTCGGAGGGCTACAACGAGGGCCGCTGGATCGTCATGGACTTTTCCGTCGTCATCGTCCACCTCTTCTACGAGCCGGAGCGCGAGTTCTACCACCTGGAGCGCCTCTGGGACGACGGCCGCAACCGCGTGCCCTTCGAAAAGAAAGCCTGACGCCCGCATAAGGCCGCCATTTGCCCGCTTCCGCCCGGCGGGCCTGTTTGCCCTGCCTGTTTTTGAAAAAACACGGCAAGAGGGGCTTGCATTTTCCTCCGATATCGGCTATACTATCGGAGTCGGTATTTTGCGCCCGCAATTTGCCGTACTAGGTCGCAAGACGGAATTCCCAAAGCTCTCCGCGGGTCCCGTGCAACGTCGCACCGTGAACCGTGTCAGGTTCGGAAGAAAGCAGCACTAAGCGGACCGCGGCGTGTGCCGCGGGGAAGCCTGCGCCGGGCTTTGGGTGTACGGCATTCCAGTATACAGCAAAGGACTGTCCGGGAAACGGGCGGTCCTTTTGCCTGCCTAAAGAAAAGAAGGAGGCCGATTGGACGCGTGAACATCCAGATCTTCATGGGGAAAAAGAACTTCGACTGCCAGAAGGCGGAGCGCTATTTCAAGGAGCGCGGCATCCGCTACCAGGCCGTGGACCTTGGCAAAAAGGGCCTCAGCCCGCGCGAGCTGGACGCGGTGCTCGCCTGCGTCGGCCTTCCCGCCCTGATCGACACCGCGAGCAGGAAATATGCAGAATCTGCGCTGCGCTTCATGTCCGATCCCAAGATGATCCGCCAGCAGCTCCTGGAGCACCCGGAGCTCCTGCGCACGCCCATCGTGCGCAACGGCGCCAAGGCCACCGTCGGCTACTGCCCGGAAGTCTGGGCCGCCTGGGAGTAGGGCGCGCCGCCGAATAAATCATATAAATCTGTTACCGCATTTTGCGTATATCCTCCTCCTTACAAAAATGTAAGGCGCGCGTAAGCCCGGTCCATGGAAAGACGCACCCTCCCCGCGCTATACTTGGCGCAAAGAAGAAAGGGAGGATGAACGATGAAACGGGACCTTGCGCTGCTCCTGCTCGTGCTCTGCGTTTCGCTCTGCGCGCTTTCCGGCTGCTCCAAAGAGGCGGTGCTCTTTGGCTACAACTGCGGCCTTGCCTGGGCCGGCGACCTGCCGCTCTGCGCCGGGAGCCGCCTTGCGGGCGCGCGCGACTTTGCCCTTGACCACTACACCGGCGGCTATCACGCCGACTACGTCGGGGAGACGGGCACGGAGTTCCTCTTTGGCGGCACGCGCCTGGAGCCCTACGAAGGGCTGACGCTGCGCTGCGAGATGGAGGCGGGGAGGGGCGAGGCGCGCCTGCTGCTGCAAACGCCGGAGGGCGAAACCGCGCTCTGCGAGGCGGGCCAAAGCTGCGACCTCGTGCTGGACCTTGCTTCCGGCAGCAACTACATCTACATCGAGCTTGCCGACTACACGGGCGAAGTCTCCCTGACGCTCGAAGCGCCCAAAGACGATGCCTGAAAAAAAGAACGCGCTTCCTTAAGAGAGGAAACGCGTTCTTCTTAATTTAATCTGCGCGCTTTACAGCCCCAGGTGGCGGCCGTCGCGCGTCCACAGCAGCGCCGGGTCGATGTGGCGGATGTCGGGCGAGGCGGTGCGGGCCATCGCCCCGGCCAGCTCCGCGGTCACCGCCTCGATCACCTCGCAGGCGCCCTGCGGCCCCTTCTCGCGGATGGGATCCATCACCGGGCGGCCGACGGAGACGGCGGTGGCGCCAAGGGCCAGGCACTTAAAGGCGTCGGTGCCGTTCATCACGCCGCAGTCGACAAAGATCGGTATGCGGCCGCCGATGACGCGGGCGATCTCCGGCAGCACCATCAGCGGCGGCACGGCGGTGGGCAGTATGCCGTGGTGGTGGGACACGACGATGCCCTGCACGCCCGCGTCCAGGCACTTGCGCGCGTCCACGGCGCTGAGCACGCCCTTTATGACAAAGGGGAGCTTGGTGCGCTTGACGTACGTCTCTATGTCCTTCTGCGTGCGCGGGCGCATGGGCAGGCCCAGCACCACGTCCGGCTTGCCGTTGCCGCCGAAGGAGTGGTCCAGATCCATGCCGACCGCCAGCGCCCCCAGCGCCTCGGCCTGGTCGATGCGGCGCAGCACCGCGTCCTCGTCGTCGTAGGGCTTGATGATCTTGATGGAGCGCCTGTTCTTTTCGCAGATGGCGGCGAACTGGCTCTCCTCGCCCATGCCGGCCCAGTTGACCGCGCCGGCCAGGCGCGCGCCCTCCGCCATCTCCACCATGCCGTCGCCCTGACCGCCCTGCCCCTTGATGTGGGAGAGGGCCGCCATCATGATCGGCGTCCTGAACGTCTCGCCGTAGAGCGTGAGCGTCGTGTCCGGGGTCACGGCGTCCATGTGCCGCATCTCGATGAGGATCTCGTCAAAGTAGGCGCGGGTGATGGCGTTGGCGTCCATGGCCTTTTCTCTTGCATCCATGTGTGTATGTCCTTCCTTTCTCTGCAACGGTCTTGCCCCGGGTCCAGTATACCACTTCGTTCCATCAAGCGCAATCTTTTGTAAGGCGTAACGCGCCCGCGCTTGCATTGCGGGGGGAATTGTGCTACCATGGGCAGGAAAATCAGTCTTTCGGTAAGGACGGCGACAGAAGCATGAAGATATCCACCGTAAAGGGCACCAACGACTACCTGCCCGAACAGGTCGCCCTGCGCGACTATCTGCAAAGCGAGATCCTGGCGACCTACGAGGACGCGGGCTTTTCCCGCATCTCCACCCCCGCCATCGAGGACATCGAGAACCTGGACAAGAGCGACGGCGGCGAGAACCTCAACCTGATCTTTAAGATCCTAAAGCGCGGCGACAAGCTGGCCAGCGCCCTTGCCTCCGGCGAGGAAAAGGACCTGGCGGACATGGGCCTGCGCTATGACCTGACGCTCCCCTTGAGCCGCTACTACGCCAACAACCGCAGCCGCCTGGCGCTCCCGGCCAAGTGCATACAGATCGACAAGGTCTACCGCGCCGAGCGCCCGCAGAAGGGCCGCCTGCGCGAGTTCGTGCAGTGCGACATCGACATCATCGGTTCCTCCTCGATCCTGTGCGAGGTGGAGCTGATCGCCACCACCGCCAAGGCCCTTTTGCGCATCGGCATGAAGGACTTCACCGTCAAGGTCAACGACCGCCGGATCCTGCGCGCCATGCTGGAGACGCTGGGCTTTGCCGAAGGGGACCTGGACGGCGTGTGCATCGTCTTTGACAAGCTGGACAAGATCGGCGTCGAAGGCGTGCATGCGGAGCTCGTGGAAAAGGGCTACGCGGCCTCCGCCTCGCAGGCGCTGTGCGACCTGCTTGCTTCCGGCGCGCCGGACCTTGCGCGCGTCTCGGAGCTTTTGCCGGGAAACCCCGCGGTGCAGAGCGTTTCCGCGATCCTTTCCGCGGCGCAGGCGCTTGCCGCCGGGCGCTACGGCGTGAAGTTCGACCTGTCCCTCGTGCGCGGCCAGGGCTACTACACCGGCACGGTCTTTGAGGTGGAGAGCAACGAGTTCCGCGGCGCCATCGCCGGCGGCGGCCGCTACGACAACCTCATCGGCAAGTTCACCGGCGAGACGATCCCGGCGGTGGGCTTTTCCATCGGCTTTGAGCGCATCTTCGCGATACTGTCCGAGACGGGCTTTGCCGCGCCGCGCCGCAAGGAGCGCGTCGCCCTCTTCTGCACGGAGGCGGAGGCCGCGCCCGCCGCGGTCCTGGCCGAGTCCCTGCGCGATGCCTACATGGTCTCGCTGCTGGAGCGCCCAAAGAAGCTCGGCAAGGCGCTGCAGCGCCTGCAGGAGAGCGGGTTTTCCGGCTACCTCGTCTTTGGCGAGGGCGAGGAAGTCAAGCGCTTCGCCTAAAAGAGCCGCCCCCTTGCGAAAAATCGCGTTTTTTGCTATACTATAAGGTAGAATGTTTGAAGGAGCGGTTCCATGGCCCAGTCCCTCGTCGTCTCCGCGCAGGAGATGGACTCCCAGATGCAATGCGCCGCCCGCGTGCGGGAGGGCTTCCCCGGAAGGACTTACCACATCGTCACCTACGGCTGCCAGATGAACGCCCACGACTCGGAGAACCTCGCCGGCATGCTGGAGGAGATGGGCTTTGCCCCCGCCGCGCAGGAGGAGGCCGACCTCGTCCTCTTTAACACCTGCTGCATCCGCGACAACGCCGAGCGCCGGCTCCTGGGCAACGTCAGCGCCCTATCGCAGCGCAAGCGCGAAAAGCCGGACCTGCTCATCGGCGTGTGCGGCTGCATGATGCAGCAGGCGGGCGGCGCGCAGCGGCTGCTTTCGCTCTGTCCCTTTGTGGACCTCGTCTTTGGCACGCACAACCTCTACCGCCTGCCGGAATTGCTGCTCTCCGCCCTCTCCGGGCAGAAGGTGCTTGCAATCGGCGGCGACGAGCGCGGCCGCATCCCCGAGGGCCTGCCGGTCAAGCGCGCAAGCGCCATACAGGGCTCTCTTACCATCATGTACGGCTGCAACAACTTCTGCACCTACTGCATCGTGCCCTATGTGCGCGGGCGGGAGCGCTCGCGCCGCCTTGCGGACATCGTGCGCGAGGCGGAGGAGATGGCGTCTGCCGGCATTCAGGAGATCCTGCTCCTTGGCCAGAACGTCAACTCCTACGACGGCGGCGCCACCTTCCCCGAGCTCCTGCGCGCCCTGGACGGCGTGGTGCCGCGCATCCGCTTTATGACCTCGCACCCCAAGGACCTGTCCGACGCGCTGATCGCGGAGATGGCGCGCTCGCGCTCGGTCTGCCCGCAGTTCCATCTGCCCGTGCAGTCCGGCAGCGACAAGGTCCTGCGGGAGATGAACCGCGTCTACACCCGCGCCCACTATCTGGAGCGCGTGCGCGCCCTGCGCCAGGCGGTCCCGGACGTGGGCCTTACCACCGACATCATCGCGGGCTTCCCGGGCGAAACGGAGGCGGACTTCCAGGATACGCTCTCCCTTGTGGAGGAAGTGCAGTACGACTCGGCCTTTACCTTCATCTACTCCCCGCGCGCCGGCACCCGCGCCGCCGCGCGCGAAGACTTCGTGCCGCCGCAGGTGCAGCACGAGCGCCTGGACCGCCTGATCGCCCTGCAGGAAACCGCCACCGCCCGCGCGCTGCGCAGCCAGGTGGGCTCCGTGCAGCAGGTGCTCATCGAGGGCGCGTCCCGGCGGCGGGAGGGGTACCTTGCCGGGCGCACGGGCCGCGGCATGACGGTCAACTTCCCCGGCCCATCTTCTCTCATCGGCAAACTCGTCTTCGTGCGCATACTCGGCACCGGCGCAAACACGCTGCGCGGCGAGATCGCGCAGGGCGAATGCTCCAAATAAAAAACACACATACGAGGTGGAATTTCTCATGAATCTCGAACTGTTCCAGAAGTCCCGCGAGCTGGGCGAGCTCCTTATCGCCACCGACGAATACCGCAAGGTGCAGGAGGCGGAGGCCGCCTTCCAGCAGGACGAGCTGGCCCAGGCCAAGGTGGCGGAGTTCTCCGGCCTGCAGCAGGAGGTGCAGACCCTCATGCAGACCCCGGACCCCGACCAGGCGCTGATCGCCGAAAAGGCCGCCGCCCTGCGCGATATGCAGGCGCGCCTCTCCGAGATGCCCTCCATCCACGCCATGAACGAGGCGCAGACGGACTTCTCCAAGCTCCTCAACCAGGTCAACCAGATCCTGCGCTTCATCATCACCGGACAGGTGGACGAAGGCTGCACCGGTTCCTGCGCGACCTGCGGCGGCTCCTGCGGCGCCAAGAGCGAGGAGTGATCCCCCTTTTGCTTCGCCGCCCCAAGCGCGCATCGCGCCCCTTGCCGGGCGCGGTGCGCATTTTGACGTATTTGCGGGAGGTCATATGGCCCTTTCACCGATGATGCAGCACTACCTGGCGACCAAGGAGCAGTACAAGGACTGCATCCTGCTCTATCGCCTGGGCGATTTCTACGAGATGTTCTTTGACGACGCCGTGACCGTCTCCAAGGCTCTGGAGCTGACGCTCACCGGGCGGGACTGCGGCCTGGAGGAGCGCGCGCCGATGTGCGGCGTGCCCTGCCACGCGGTGGATACCTACGTCGCCCGCCTGGTGGAAAAGGGCTTCCGCGTGGCCATCTGCGATCAGATGGAGGACCCCGCCCTGGCAAAGGGCCTGGTCGAGCGCGCCGTGACCCGCGTCATCACCCCCGGCACGGTGATCGAGACGAACATCCTTGAGGAAAAGAAGAACAACTACCTGCTGGCCCTGCGTCTGGACGACGGCGGCCGCAAGGCGGGCCTTGCCTACGCGGACGTCTCCACGGGCGAGATGTTCGTGCTGGAGGTGCCTCTGTCGGCCCTGAGCGAGGAGCTGACGCGCATCGCCCCGACAGAGGTGCTGCTGCGCGCCGGCGACCGCGGCGCGCTGGAGGGCGTTTCTTCCGCCCTCTGCTGCACGACCCGGCCGGACGCCGACTTTGACAAGAAGGCCGCCGCCGCGCTGCTGAAAAAGCACATGCGAAAGAGCCTGGCGCAGCTGGGCCTGTCCCGCCTGGAGTGCGCCGTCTGCGCCTCCGGCGCGCTGCTGCTGTACCTGGAGGAGACGCAGAAGAACGCCCTTGCGCACGTGAACCGCGTGACGCTCTACGACCGCGGGGAGCACCTATTGCTCGACCCCACCGCCCGGCGCAACCTGGAACTTACGGAGAATATGCGCGGGCGCGGGCGGCGCGGCACGCTGCTCTGGCTGCTGGACCGCACGCGCACGGC
>CALWKN010000033.1 GCA_944381265.1 uncultured Clostridia bacterium | reverse complement strand
CTGCTGCGGCGGGCGATGGGCTTCGGCCCCCGCGGGCGCCACAAGCTCACGCAGGACGAATTGCTCCAGTTCGTGGAGGACGCCGAGGAAAAGGGCGGCCTGGACAAGCAGGACGGCGAGCTGCTGCGCAGCGCCATCGAGTTTACGGACCTGTGCGCCGACGACATACTCACCCACCGCACGGACCTGGAGGCGGTGCCCGCCACCGCCACCAAGGAGGAAGTGGCGCGCGTGTTCACCGAGAGCCGCTATTCGCGCCTGCTGGTCTATGAAGAGGACATCGACAGCATCGTCGGCGTCATCCACCAGAAGGACTTCTACGTCGGCCTGGGCGTGACCGAAAAGCCCCTCTCCGCCATCATGACAGAGCCGCTCTTTGTCGCCAACTCCGCCAAGATCAGCGACCTGCTCAAGCTCCTGCAGCGCAAAAAGGCGCATATCGCCGTGGTCACGGACGAGTACGGCGGGACACTGGGCATCGTCACGATGGAGGACATTTTGGAGGAGCTGGTCGGCGACATCTGGGACGAGCACGACGAGGTGGTCGAGTCCATCCGCAAGGCGGGCGAAGGCCGCTACCAGATGCTGGGCACGGCCGATCTGCAGGACCTCTTTGAGGCGCTGCGCATCGAGGACGAGGAGACGGACAGCGTCACCGTCAGCGGCTGGGTGATGGAGCGCCTCGGCCGCGTGCCGGACGCGGGCGAGAGCTTTCTCTACGAGGGCTGGCAGTTCACCGCCGTCAAGACCGATCCCCGCCGCGTCTGCGAGGTGGAGGCGCGCCGCGCGCTCCCCGCCGGGCAGTCCGCCGCTACCTAAAGCGTCCCCCGCAGATGCGAGATGTTCCGCATGAGAATCGCCCGCGCACGCAAGGATGCGTGCGCGGGCGGTTCAGCGTGTCGATGCGCTTCGGAAAAATGCGGATTTGCATTTTTCGAATGGCATTTTCCTGCGCCCCGGGCCTGGCAAGCCTGCGGCTTGCACGGCCCTCCAGGTCCGCTAAAGCGGCCCCTCCGGAAGCGCACACGCCGCTGCGGATGGAAGATGAAGGAGCTGCCAAGGGGGAGCGCAAGCGAACCTGGGAGCCGAGGACGCCTTGGACGCCCCACAGGGGCCCGAAGAGGCGCCGCAGGCCGGAACTCCCGGGCGCGTTTGCGTGCGCGGGCGGTTTCTCTTTGGCGCAAGGAGGCGCGAAAAACTCCCTTGCGCAGGAGAGAAGGGCAACGGGGCTCAGTAGAGCGGCAGGCTGCCGGTCAGGGCGTCGGCGCGCTCGCGGGGCAGGGGCTCCAGCGCAAGACAGGTGTAGGTCGGCTCGCCGTGGAACTCGGTCATGCCCGCGTCCTGAATGAGCGAGCTGAGCACGCCCGCTTCTTCGGCGCGGCGGTGCAGGTCGAGCAGCGCCTCCTCCGAATCGACGTAGACGCAGATCTTGGCCTCGCCCTTCTCGAACCACTCGCTAAGCGGCGTCGCGGGCCCGTCCCCGGGCTCCAGATACGCCCCCTGCGCCCCGGCGCGCACCTGGCCAAGGCGCGCCTCCCGCGCCAGCGCCCGCAGCACCACGTCCACACAGGCGTGCCCCGCCTGCGCGGCGATCTTCCCCTTGCGCATCTTCAGGTCCCGGCGCATGACGATCATCAGCTTTGAGGCATACATCTCACAGTTCCCTCCAGAAAAAAGGGGCGTGCCGCCCCTTTTTTGTCCTATCGCGCTTACTCCGCCTTGTCCCCGGCGAGAAACGCGTATTCCACGCTGCCCGCATCAAAGTCCGCGTAGACGGCGTAAACGTAGCCCGGCTCGGCGGTCAGCACCGGCACCTCGCCGGAGAGATCCACCGTCACCGCCTCGCCGTCGCCCACGGCGCTCAGGTCCTCCGCCGACATCAGGCTGTCCGGCCAGCGCACGGCGCGCACCGCCGTGGCCTCCTGCGGGTAGAAGTGCAGCTCCACCTCCGTCGCCTCCTTGAGGTTCAGCGCCACCAGGTCCATCTGCAGCGGGTGCAGTCCGCAGGCGATGACGGCCGAGGACTCCTCGTCCCCCTCGTCCGTCCAGGTGTAGCCGCCGCGCGTGGCGCCGGTCATGACGATCGCCTCCGGGATGTGGTACTGCAGCTGCAGGGAGGCGGGCTCGGCCGGATCGGGCTCGACGTAGATGCTGTCCACGATCTCCTGGTAGGCATCGGCGTCCTCCGGCGCGCCCTCGGCCACGACCTGGATCTTCGTCACCCCCGGATACTGCCCGGGATAGCTCTGCGCCATGATGCCGTTGCCGGTGATCTCCACGATGTTGCCGCGCGCGATGTCCGCGGCGGCGATCTTTTCCCCGTTCAGGCCGTAGATCTCCTCCGGCAGCGTCGCGGTGAAGACCATGCCCGAGTCCTGATCCACAAACAGCAGCCCGTCTTCGCCAAAGGGAATGGCCATGGCGCGGTTCACGACTCCGGCTTCGGCGTCAGCGGAGGCGGCGCTCGGCGTGCTGGCGGGCGCAAAGCGGTCCAGCAGCTCCTGGTAGGCGGCCGTGTCCGCCGCCTCGCCCTCGGAGACGAGCTGCACGCGCGTCACGCCGTTGTACTGCGCCGGGTAGGAGCGCGTCATCGCCCCGTCGCCGTAGACGTCCACGATGTCGCCGGCGCTGAGGGCCTCGCGCTCCAGCGCTTCCCCGTCCGGGCCGAGGAGCTCGGCGTCCAGGGCCGAGACAAAGGGCAGGCCGCTTTCCTGCACGACGAGCAGGTAGCTATCGCCCTGAAGCGCCAGGATCATCGAGCGCAGGGGCGCGTCCTCGGCGTCCTCGGCGTCGGGCGTCTGCGCGCCCTCCAGCGTCAGCACCTCCGCCTCGGCGGGGGCGTCGGCGCTGCGCGGCTGCGTCTCGGCGGCGGAACAGCCCAGGAGCGACAGCGCCAACAGCGCGCTGGTCAGTATGCACATGGTTTTTTTCATAAGAATTCCTCCTTGCGGTTTGTGGCGCGGGCGGGTTTTCCACCGGCATAGATGAGACGCAAAAACGCCGCCGTAAGTTGCGCGGCGGCGAAAAAGACATTGCCTCAGGCGCGGGGCGGGGCGTCCACGGCAAAGAGCAGGTGCGGCATCTCCACGCCGCGGTAGTGTTTGACAAAGCGGTCCACCACCGCCATGCCGTTGCGCCGCGCCACGGCCTGCGAGGGCAGGTTGTTGTCGCGTATGATGGAGTAGAGGCGCGGCAGGCGCAGCGCGGAAAACGCCCAGTCGCGGCAGGCGCGGGCCGCCTCGGTGGCGTAGCCCCGGTGCCAGAAGGCGCGCTGGAAGAGATAGCCCACCTCCCAGACCGGCTCCGCCGCGCCGATGTCCTGGCGCGTCAGGCCGCACTGGCCGATCATCTCGCCCGTGCCGCGCAGCGTCACCGCCCACAGCCCGCAGCCCGTCTCCTCGTAGCGCCGGCGCTGCTTTTCCAGCCAGGCGCGCGTCTCCGCCTCGGAAAACGGGCCTTCATAGGCGGTCATGACCGCCGGATCCTGCAGTATGCGCCGCAGGGCGGGCAGGTCCGCCTCCGTCATCTCGCGCAAGGTCAGGCGCTCCGTCTGCGGCAGGCCGCTGCCCGGGCCCTGCGGCAGCCCCTGCTTTAGGCGCGCAAGGATCGCCTCGTCCGCCGGACAGAAGGCGAAGCCGTCGATCTCCTCCGGGCGCAGCCAGCGCAGCGCGTTGTGCTCCAGGCGCTGCGGCTCGCAGTCGTCGAGCAGGGCGCGGAACAGGCGCAGGTGCACCTCGATGTCCGGATAGACGTGCCGCACCTGGAAGAACTCCGGCCCCACGTCCAGGCGCACGCCCAATTCCTCGCGGCACTCGCGCCGCAGCGCCTGCTCCGGGCTCTCGCCCGTCTCCACCTTGCCGCCGACAAATTCCCACATCAGGCCGCGCGCCTTGTGCGCCGGGCGCTGACAGGCCAGAAACCGTTCGCCGCGCACGAGCAGCGCCGCCACCACTTCCACCATGTCCGTTCCACCTTTCTGCATATATGGATCTACGAGAGAAGCGACCGGGCTTTGGAACGCCGTCCCGGAGCGCGCATCGCCTCTTGCCGCAGGGAAACAGTATACGGGAAAACCGCGCCGAGCGCAAGGCCGCGGCGCGGCAAAACGCAGGCTGAGAGGAAAGTTTTGCGCCTGGAGGGGCAAAGCGGCTTTACAGGAGGGGAGGGGCTGTAGTACCATACAGGGAGGAACTACAGCGCCCGATGGGCGCAAAGGAGGAAGCGCATGAAAAAGAAGTACAGCGAGTGCCCCGCTTCGATGCGGGACATGGAGATGCACGGCTTTCACTGGATGGAATTCGTCCTCTCCATCCCCTCCCCGCTCCTGATCCTGACCTCCTACAAGAGCAACGGCCGCACCAACGCCTGCATGCAGTCCTGGACGACGTTTACGGGCGGGAAGAAGGGCTACTTTGCCATCGTCTCGGCGGTCAACAAGCAGGGGCACCTCTACCGCACGCTGCGGGAGAATGGCGACGTGGGCATCAACTTCATGTCCGCTCCGTGGTACGACGCCTGCATGTCCACCTGCCGGCACAACGGCTGGGAGACGGACGAGATCGCGGCCGCGGGTTTGACGGCGGTGCGGGCGGAGCGGGTGAATGCTCCGCTGATCGAGGAATGCTTTATGAACCTGGAGTGCCGCTACCGCTGGGAGAAGGAGATCGTGGAGGGCGACGACCATGCGCTCATCTGCCTGGAGATCGTGCAGGCGCACATCGAGGAAAGGCACCTGGACGAGAGCGACCTTGGCCGGACGGGGGAGACGGGGATACTCTACAACATCCACCACCCCATCGACCCGGAGGCGTTTGCCGGCACGGCCCACGACTACCTGGGCGCGCTGCAAAAGATCCGCGACTACGCCGAGTACTGAAAAAAAGAGGCGCCGAGGGCGCGAAGGAAGGAGGAAGCCCTGTGTCCAAGATCACCAAGCGCGCCCTGGAGGACGCGCTCAAGCAGATGATGCTGAAAAAGCCGCTGGACAAGATCACCATCCGCGATATCACGGACACCTGCGGCATCAGCCGCATGACGTTTTACTACCACTTTCGCGACATCTACGACCTGGTGGAGTGGGCCTGCATCGAGGACGGCGCCCGCGCCCTGCAGGGCAAGAAGACCTGCGAGACCTGGAACGAGGGCCTCATGCAAGTCTTTGAGGCAGTGCGGGAGAACAAGCCCTTCGTGCTCAACGCCTACCGCTGCATCTCGCGCGAGCAGATGGAGAACTTCCTCTTTCGCATGACCTACGGCCTGATCCGCGGCGTGGTGGACGAAAAGAGCGCGGATCTCCCCGTCACCGAGGCGCAGAAGGCCTTCATCGCCGATTTTTACAAGTACAGCTTCGTGGGCCTGATGCTGGACTGGATCCGCCGCGGCATGGACGACGGCTATCCGGACCTGGTGCGCGACATCTCCCTGACCGTGCAGGGCGGCGTGGACAACGCGCTGCGCAACTTCCAAAACGCGGAGAAAATTTAGACAGATCCCCGCCGGTGATGAAAGTTTGTACACGGGCGCGCGTTTGTTTCTTGCATCCCTTCCCTTTTTCGCGTAGCATGAATGCAGATCAAGCGATAAGGAAGGGATGTTTTTATGCGTAAGACCGAAAGAAAAACCGCCGTCTCGACGAACAATTACCGCAACACGGAGCGAGGACGGCAGCAGCGCAACGCGCGCGGCATCTACTACAGCAGCGGCAATTACGAGGCCTTCGCCCGGCCGCGCAAGCCGGAGGGCGTGGACAACAAGAGCGCCTACATCGTCGGCAGCGGCCTGGCGGCGCTGGCGGCGGCCTGCTTCCTGGTGCGCGACGGCCGGATGCCGGGCGAGCGCATCCACGTGCTGGAGGCCATGGACGTGGCCGGCGGCGCCTGCGACGGCATACTCGACCCGGCGCGCGGCTACGTCATGCGCGGCGGCCGCGAGATGGAGGACCACTTCGAGTGCCTCTGGGACCTGTTCCGCTCCATCCCCTCCCTGGAGGAGCCGGGCGCCTCGGTGCTGGACGAGTTCTACTGGCTCAACAAGCGCGACCCCAATTACTCCCTCTGCCGCGCCACCGTGGAGCGCGGCAAAGACGCCGGCACGGACGGCAAGTTCGGCCTCGGGCAGAAGGGCGCGCAGGAGATCGTCCGCCTCTTCTTCACACCGGACGAGGCGCTCTATGACAAGACCATCGAGGACGTGTTCAGCGACGCGGTCTTTTCCTCCAATTTCTGGCTCTACTGGCGCACGATGTTCGCCTTTGAGAACTGGCACAGCGCCCTGGAGATGAAGCTCTACTTCCAGCGCTTCCTGCACCACATCGCCGGGCTGCCGGACTTTAGCGCCCTGAAGTTCACCCGCTACAACCAGTACGAGTCGCTGATCCTGCCCATGCAGCGGTATCTTGAGGCGGCGGGCGTGGACTTTTGCTTTGGCACCGAGGTCACAAACGTCCTCTTTGAAAAGCGCGGCGGCAGGAAGGTGGCCACCGCCATCGAGTGCCGACGCGGCGGCAAGGAGCACGGCATCCGCCTGACGGAGGACGACCTGGTCTTCGTCACCAACGGCAGCTGCACCGAGGGCACGGTCTACGGCGACCAGGACCACGCCCCGGACGGCGACGCCGAGGTGCGCATCTCCGGCTGCTGGAGCCTGTGGAAGAACATCGCCCGCCAGGACCCGGACTTTGGCCGCCCGGAGAAGTTCTGCTCGGACGTCACGCGCACGGGCTGGGAGAGCGCCACCATCACCACGCTGGACGAGGAGATCCTGCCCTACATCGAGGCCATCTGCGGGCGAAAGGCGCGCAGCGGCGGCGTGGTCACCGGCGGCATCGTCAGCTGCAAGGACTCCTCCTGGCTCCTGAGCTGGACGATCAACCGCCAGGGGCAGTTCAAGACGCAGGACCGCAGGAAGGTCTGCGTCTGGGTCTACGGCCTGTTCCCGGACGCGGTGGGCGACTTCGTCAAAAAGCCCATGCGCGCCTGCACCGGGCGGGAGATCACGCAGGAGTGGCTCTACCACATCGGCGTGCCGCTGGAGCGCATCGCCTCTCTTGCCGACCGCAGCGCCAACTGCGTGCCCACCTGGATGCCCTACATCACCGCCTTCTTCATGCCCCGCGCCGCGGGCGACCGGCCGGCGGTCATACCGGACGGCTGCGTGAACTTCGCCTTCATCGGCCAGTTCGCCGACACGCCGCGGGACACGGTCTTTACCACCGAGTACTCCGTGCGCACGGCGATGTAGGCGGTCTACGGCCTGCTGGGCGTGGACCGCGGCGTGCCGGAGGTCTTTGGCAGCGTCTACGACGTGCGCGCGCTACTGGACAGCACTGTCTGCCTGCTGGACGGCGCCTCGCCCCTGGACGCCGACCTGCCCGCGCCCCTGCACCTGCTGAAGAAGCCCCTGCTCCAGCGCGTGCGCGGCACCGCCGTGGAAAAACTCCTGCGCGACCACAACGTCCTTCGCGAGGAGCTTTAAACGACAAAGGGCCCGGCTGCAACGAGTTTTGCAGCCGGGCCCTGCTCCTGTTCAGAGCTTGTCCGGGGTGTAGAGGATCCAGGCGTTGGAGCGGAGCATGTGGCGCTTGGCGGTGCCGCGGAACCAGGGGTAGTCGTCGTCCCCGGCGCTGCCGTACGTCAGGAGCCCGCGCACGCCGGCCTTCATTTCGTCGATGAAAGAGGCGGGGATGCCCTCGACGTTGTGGCCGTTGTGCAGCTCGGAGAAGAAGGGGCGGATGGCGTCCAGCGCCTCCAGGTTCTTCAGGTAGTCCTTGAGCTTCAGCGACTCGGGGCACTGCATCCAGAGCTGGCCGTTGATGGCGTCGCCGGAGAAGAGGTAGCCGGCCCGGCGGTCGAGCAGGGCGATGGAGCCCGGCGTGTGCCCGGCGATGTGCACCACCTCCAGCACGCGGCCACCCAGGTCGATGCGCGCGCCCGCTTCGATCGGGTGCAGCGGGCAGGAGGGCAGGCCGGCGGGCACCATCGCGTAGTGCTCCTGGTAGAGCGCCAGGTCCGCCGGATGGATGTAGGCCTCGTCAAAATAGCCGTTGCCGCCGACGTGGTCCACGTGGCCGTGGGTGTTGATCACGACGAGCGGCAGGTCGGTGATCTCCCGCACGACGTCCTTGAGGTTTTCCTTGCCGTTGACTGTGTCGATGACCGCGGCGCGCTCCTTGCCGCAGACGACGTAGCAGACGGACTCGCCTGCGTCGTCGATGCAGGTGATCTCCGGGGTCAGGGAATGTAGAACCGCTCTGCGCTTCATGGCAGAATCCACCTCCGTCTTCTCGTTTTCCTCCAGTATACGCCAGGCGGCGCGTTTGCGCAAGGGCCGTTCAGAGCCGCGCTCCCCGCGCGTTTGTCAAGCGCGCGGGTTGCTTAGCGCGTTGTCCAGCCAGTCGGCGATGCGAGAAAGCAGGGCTTTTTGCGCGAACTCGGCCGTGGCGTGGCCCGCGCCTGCGATGGTGTAGAGGTCGCAGGGCACGCCCGCCGCCTCCAGCGCCGCGTAGAGCGATTCGGATTGGGCGTAGGGGACGGTGGCGTCCTTGTCGCCGTGGAGGATGAGGAAGGGCGGCGCCTTGGGGGTGACGTAGGCAAGGGGCGTAGCCAAACGCACGAGCGCGGGATCGTCCTGCGGCCAGCCGTGGAAGAGCTTGACCAGGCATTCCGTGGGGCGCATGGCGGAGGCGTCCGACGCGCCGTAGGCGGCGAGCATGCCGGCAAAGTCCGTCACGCCGTACCAGTTGACCACGGCCTGCACGGCTTCGGAAGCGCCCGCCCACTGCTCGCCCGTGAACTCCGGCTTTCCGGGGGTGAGACCGGCCAGCGTCACCAGGTGACCGCCGGCGGAGTCGCCCATGAGGGCGATGCGGTTGGGGTCGACGCGGAAGCGGACGGCGTGGGCGCGCACAAAGCGGATGGCGGTCTTTACGTCCTGGATCTGCGCCGGGAAGGGCGCGATCCCCGTGACGCGGTACTCGATCAGGCACACGACGTAGCCGCGCTCGGCGAAGTAGGAGAGGTCGTGCAGGCGGTTGGCCGGGTCGCAGCACTCCCAGCCGCCGCCACAGACCCAGATCAGCGCCGGATAGCCGGGCGAAGCGGGATCGGGCGCGGGATAGACGACGTGCATGCGCAAAGCTTCGGCGCTTGCGCCGTAGAAGTTGGGCACATAGGCGTAGGGCAGATCCAGCGTGGTCTGCACAGGCGGCGCCAGCGGCCCCAGATGAATGGTCTCTCTCACGGGAAAACTCCCTCCCTTTTTCGCTTTTTCTTATTGTAGCACAGGCGCGGCGCATGGTACAATACAGGCAGAGAAAAATACGGGAGGGAAATCCTTATGCTGTTTCACAAGGCAACCATTTACACCGCCGTGCAGCCCGAGCCCTTTGTGGGGGATGTGCGCGTTTTAAACGGCAAGATCGCCGCCGTGGGCGCGGAGCTCGCCGCGGACCCCGGCGAGGAGGTCGTCCAGGCCGAGGGACTCAATCTCTACCCCGGCTTTGTCGAGGCGCACGGCCACATCGGCCTGGACGGCTACGGCATCGGCTACGAGGGCGCGGACTACAACGAGATGAACGACCCCCTCGTGCCGCAGCTGCGTGCCATCGACGGCATCGAGCCGCGCGATCCCTCGCTTTTGCAGGCGGCCCAGGGCGGCGTGACCACGCTGTGCACCGGTCCCGGCTCGGCCAACATACTGGGCGGCACGTTCGCGGTGATCAAGACCGTGGGCGTGCGCGTGGACGATATGCTGCTCAAGGCCGACGCGGCCATGAAGTGCGCCTTTGGCGAAAACCCCAAGCGCTGCTACCGCGAAAAGGGCGTCTCCACGCGCATGACCACCGCCGCCAAGCTCAGGGAGATGCTGCTGCGCGCCAAGGACTACCGCCGCCGCATGGAGGAGGGGCGCGACCCGGCCTTTGACATGAAGATGGAGGCGCTGCTGCCCGTGCTGATGGGCGAGATGCCCCTAAAGGCCCACGCCCACCAGCTCAACGACCTGTTCACCGCCATACGCATCGCCAAGGAGTTCGACGTAAAGCTCACTTTGGAGCACTGCACGGAGGGGCACCTTGCGCCGGAGCTGCTGGTGGAGGCGGGCTATCCGCTGGCCGTGGGCCCGAGCCTTACGCACGCCAGCAAGTTCGAGCTGCGCAACAAGACCTTTGAGACGCCGGGGATCCTGGCCCGCGCCGGCGGCCATGTCTCCATCATCACCGACGCGCCGGTCATACCGGAGAACTACCTGCCCCTGTGCGCGGGCCTTGCGGTGCGCAGCGGCATGGACCCCTACGCCGCGCTGCAGGCCATCACCATCCGCCCGGCCGAGCACGTGGGCGTGGCGGACCGCGTCGGCTCCATCGAGGTGGGCAAGGACGCCAACCTCGTGCTCTGCCGCGGCAACGTCATGGATGTGGACAGCGAGATCCGCTGCGTGCTGCTGGAGGGCCGCCCCGTGCCCGGCCTGGCGCTGCAGCCGAAGGGAGGAGAAAAGGCGTGAAGGCGGTCGTGGCGATGGACTCCTTCAAGGGGAGCCTGTCCTCGCTCGCGGCGGGGGAAGCGGTGAAGGCCGGCATACTGCGCGCCGACCCGGGGGCCGAGGTGCTCGTGCGGCCCCTGGCCGACGGCGGCGAGGGCACGGTGGAGGCGCTCATCGCCGGCCTTGGCGGGGAGCGGCGCGTCGTGCGCGTGACCGGCCCCATGGGAGAGAGCGTGGACTGCGCCTACGGCGTAGTCGGGGACCTGGCGGTGCTGGAGATGGCCGCATCGTCGGGGCTGACGCTGGTGCCGCCGGAGAAGCGCGACCCCTTTTGCGCCACCACGTTCGGCGTGGGCCAGGCCATCGCCGACGCCATCGCCTGCGGCTGCCGCCGCTTCCTCATCGGCATCGGCGGCAGCGCCACCAACGACGGCGGCGCGGGGATGCTGCAGGCGCTGGGCTTTGGCCTGCTGGACGAGAGCGGGGCGCCGATCCCGCCCGGCGCGGCGGGGCTTGAGAAGCTAAAGACGATCGAGACGGCGGGGGCGCTGCCGCAGCTGAAGGACTGCCGCTTCCGCATCGCCTGCGACGTGACCAACCCCTTGTGCGGGGAAAACGGCGCCAGCGCGGTCTTTGGCCCGCAGAAAGGGGCAAAGCCGGAGGACGTGCCGCGCCTGGACGCGCTGCTGGCGCGCTTTGCGGCGCTGTCCAAGGCGGTCGTGCCCGAGGCGGACGACAGCGCGCCGGGCACGGGCGCGGCGGGCGGCCTGGGCTTTGCCTTCCGCACGTTCCTCGCAGGTGAGCTGGAGCCGGGCGTGCAGATCGTGCTGGAGGAGACGCGCCTTGCCGAGGCGCTGGAGGGCGCGGACGTGGCGGTCACGGGCGAGGGGCGGCTGGACGGGCAGACGGCCATGGGCAAGGCGCCCGTGGGCGTGGCGCGCCTGGCCAAGAGCAAGGGGTGCCTGACGCTGGCGCTGGCCGGGGGCGTGACGCGCGAGGCCGGGGCCTGCAACGCGGCGGGCATCGACGCCTTCTTCCCGGCCGTGCGCGGCGCCTGCACGCTGGAGGAGGCCATGGACCCGGGCAGCGCCTGGGAAAACCTCGCCGGCGCCGCCGAGCAGGCCTTCCGCCTGCTGCGCGCGGCGCTTGCGCGACAGAGAGACGTATAATATGAGGAGGTGCGGGCTATGTTGGATCTGATGCGGGAACCGGATCGGGCGAAGTTCTGCTTTGCGGACGGAGAGGTCGCGGCGGCGAAGGCGGGCGCGGCGTTCTCGGCGCGCGGCGTGCGCCTTACGGCGGCGCACGAGGGCGGCGAAGTGGTCGTGCGCCTGGATGAAGCGGCGCAGCCGCTGTGCCGGGCCATGCTGCGCTGGGAGCAGGACATCCCCTCCCTGCGCGTGCTGGGCGACCACTGGGAGCGTGGCTACGGCGATTTGGAGTGGCGCGGCATGGTGCCGGAGCGCGTTCTGCCCTGGTTCTTCCTCGTCTGCGGCGGCAAAGGCACCGCGGGCGCGGGCGTGGCGGTGCAGGCCAACGCTCTGTGCTACTTCCAGGTGGACCCGCGCGGCGTGACGCTGGCGCTGGACGTACGCTGCGGCGGCACGGGGCTTTTGCGCGCGGAGCCGCTGGAGCTCTGCCGCGTGCGCCAGATCGAGCCGCGGGAAGGGGAGAGCGCCTTTGCCGCCGGGCGACGTCTGGCGGCGCGCCTGTGCGCGGTGCGGCGCCTGCCGGCCGCCCCGGTCTACGGCGGCAACAACTGGTACTACGCCTACGGGCAGAGCAGCACGCCGGAGATCCTGGCGGACGCCGCGCGCATCGCCGACTGGTCGGGAGAGAATGCCAACCGCCCCTTCATGGTGATCGACGACGGCTGGCAGATCGAGCACGGCGGCGGCTACAACGGCGGCCCCTGGGACCGCAGCAACGCCGACTACCCGGACATGGCGGCGCTGGCGGAGGGCATGAAGCGCATGGGCGTGCGGCCGGGCATCTGGCTGCGGCCGCTGCTGACGCGGGAAAACGTGCCGGAGAGCTGGAAGCTGCAGCGCCCGATACCGGAAGCGGAGCTGCACGGCGGCTGCGTGCTGGACCCCAGCGTCCCCGAGGCGCTGGAGCACATCCGCGGCATGTTCACGCAGTTGGAGGCGTGGGGGTATGAGCTGATCAAGCAGGACTTCTCCACCTTCGACCTGCTGGGGCGCTGGGGCTTCCAGATGGGCGCGCGCGTCACGGACGAGGGCTGGGCCTTTGCCGACCGCAGCAAGACCACGGCCATGGTGATCCGCGGCCTCTACGCCGCCATGCGCGCGGGCGTGCGCGACCAGACGCTGCTCATGGGCTGCAACACGCTGCCGCACCTGTCGGCGGGCGTGTTTGAGCTGAGCCGCACAGGCGACGACACCAGCGGCCGCGACTGGGAGAAGACGCGCCTGATGGGCGTGAACACGCTGGCCTTCCGCATGCTGCAGCACGACATCTTCCAGAGCTGCGACGCGGACTGCGTCGGGCTGACGCGCGACATCGACTGGGCCATGAACGCCCAGTGGCTGGACCTGCTCTCCCGCAGCGGCACGCCTCTGTTCGTCTCCGCCGCGCCGGACGCCGTGGAAGCGCCGCAGCAGAAGGCGCTGCGCGAGGCCTTCCGCCGCGCCGCCGTGCCCCACGCGCCCGCCGAGCCCCTGGACTGGATGGACAATACCTGCCCGGCCCTCTGGCGCACGGACGAGGGCGAGTTCCGCTACAACTGGTACGAGGCCTTCGGCGCCGAGCCGCTCAAGCGCTGAGGCCCGCCGCAAACCGCGGAACGCGCCGCCTTTGGCAGACAAAAAAGCCCGGCTCGTGCCGGGCTTCAGACTGTCGAAAAAGTAGGGTCATTCTCTTGGGGATGCATGAAGGGGCCGCAGCCCCTTCATCTTCAATCCGCAGCGGCGGCGTGTACGCCGCGAGGATGTCGGCCCGTAGGGCCGCTTTCCTTT
>CALWKN010000032.1 GCA_944381265.1 uncultured Clostridia bacterium | reverse complement strand
TTCTGCGCGCCGCCCAGGTCGTAGCGCTGCCAGTTGCGGGCGCGGTTGGAACCCTCGCCCCAGTACTCTTTGACATAGTTGCCGTTGACGCGCAGGCGGTTGGTGGGGGCTTCGTCAAAGCGGGCGAAGTAGCGGCCCAGCATGACGAAGTCGGCGCCCATGGCCAGCGCCAGCGTGATGTGGTAGTCCTGCACGATGCCGCCGTCGGAGCAGATGGGCACATAGATGCCGGTCTGCGCATAATACTCATCACGGGCTTTGGCGACCTCGATGACGGCCGTGGCCTGGCCGCGGCCGATGCCCTTGGTCTCGCGCGTGATGCAGATGGAGCCGCCGCCGATGCCGACCTTGACAAAGTCCGCGCCCGCCTTGGCCAGGAACAGGAACCCGTCGCGGTCCACGACGTTGCCCGCGCCGATTTTGACCTTGTCGCCGTAGTGTTCGCGCACCCAGGCGAGCGTGCGCTTCTGCCACTCGGTAAAGCCCTCGGAGGAGTCGATGCACAGCACGTCCGCGCCCGCCTCCACCAGCGCCGGCACGCGCTCGGCGTAGTCGCGCGTGTTGATGCCCGCGCCCACGACGTAGCGCTTGCGGCTGTCCAGCAGCTCGTCCGGGTTCTCCTTGTGCTGGGAGTAGTCCTTGCGGAAGACCATGTAGACCAGGTGCCCCTTTTCGTCGATCAGGGGCAGGGAGTTGAGCTTGTGCTCCCAGATGATGTCGTTGGCGACCTTGAGCGTCGTGTCCGCCGGAGCGGTGACCAGCTTGTCAAAGGGGGTCATGAACTCGGAGACCTTGGTGTCCAGGCTCATGCGGCTGACGCGGTAGTCGCGGCTGGCCACGATGCCCAGCAGCTTGCCCTCGGCCGTGCCGTCCTCGGTGATGGCGACGGTGGAGTGGCCGGTGCGCTCCTTGAGGTTGAGTATGTCCTCCAAGGTGTTGTCGGGCTTGAGATTGGAGTCGGACTTGACAAAGCCCGCCTTGTAAGCCTTGACGCGGGCCACCATGGCCGCCTCGTCGGCGATGGACTGCGAGCCGTAGATGAAGGAGACGCCGCCCTCCTTGGCCAGGGCGATGGCCATGTTGTCGTCGGAGACCGACTGCATGATGGCCGAGACCAGCGGGATGTTCATCGTCAGGGGGCAGTCTTCCTCGCCCTTGCGGAACTTCACCAGCGGGGTCTTCAGGCTGACGTTGGACGGAATGCACTCCGCCGAGGAATAGCCGGGGATCAGCAGGTACTCCCCGAAGGTGCGGCTCGGCTCGGAATAGTAAAACGCCATGGCTCTCTCTCCTTCATCGGTCATTTTTTAGATTGCCTAGCATTATAGCAGAAACGCGGGCAAATACAACGCATTTTCGGGAAAAATCCGAAATTTAACATCGAATGCGCGGCCTTCTCCCCCGTCCTGCAGGAAAAAATCCGAACAAATGCAAACTCCGGCCTTTGCATCGTTCACAAAAGCCGGAGTTTTGCGCGAAAAGCCGCGCCGGGGATTTTGCAATTTAACGCCTTAAAGCGCAGGATTTCCTGCGATTTCGTCCAGGACGAGGCGGTGCAGGCCGAGCACCACGGAGCCCTCCGGGTTTTTCGCCAGGCGCACCTGCGGGTGGCCCCAGGGGGTCCAGGCGTATTTGTCGATGTGCGCCTGCAGGGGGGCGCGCAGGTCCTCGCCCATGCGGGAGATGCCGCCGGAGAGCACGATCACCTCCGGGTCGTAGGCGACGATGAGGTTGCACAGCCCAGCGCTCCAGACGTCCAGCGAGCGGCGCAGCAGTTTCTGGGACAGGGCGTCGCCGGCGTCGGCGCAGTCCTTGAGGTTCTTGTAGTCGATGACGTCGGCTTTGGCAAGCGCGCTTTGTGCAAAGAGCGGGTCGCGACGGGCGAACAGCGGCAGCGCCCAGGAGGAGGCGTTGGCCTCCAGGCAGCCGATGTTGCCGCAGTTGCAGGGCGCAGCGTCCGGCCCGGCCTCCACCGCCATGTGCCCGCCGATGCAGGCGGCCTGGAAGTGCTTGCCGCGGATGAGGCGGCCGTCCATCATGGCGGCGGCGCCCACGCCCGTGCCGAAGATCATCAGCACCGCGTCGCGCGTGTCCTGGGCGCAGCCGTAGGCCACCTCGCCCACCAGCGCGGCGTTGGAGTCGTTGTCCAGCACAAAGGGGCAGGCGAACGTGCGCGCCACCCAGGACTTCAGGTCGTATCCCACGGCGTCGACGAACTTGCCGTTGGCGGAGACCACCACCTTGTCCCTGGGGTTGACCAGGCCGGGGAAGGCGATGCCCAGGCCGCCCACGCGCGTTAGGCCCATCTCCGCCATCAGCGCCTTGCCCTCGCGCTCGGCGGCGTCCAGGTTTTTCTGGTAGGTGTCGTCGCGGTAGGCCTCGGCGATGCGCTCGCGCAGTATCCTGCCGTCCTGCAGCAGCGCCAGCTTCATGCGCGTGCCGCCAATGTCCAGAGAAAGCGTGACCATGGAAGGAACCCCCTATTTCTATGTGTTTCTGCGTGCGAAGATCAGATCAGCGCCAGCGTCTTTAGCGCGAAGATCCAGATGAACATCGTCAGCACCGCGAACAGCGAGCCAAAGACCACCAGGCCCCCGGCCAGCTCGCTGTCGCCGTCCATCTGCTGGGCCATCGTAAAGGAGGAGACGGCCGGCGGCGCGGCCAGCATCACCATCAGGGCGATGAGCTCCTCGCCGCGGAAGCCCAGGAACACGGCGATGGTGAGAAAGAGCAGCGGCATGACGACAAGGCGGCCGGTCACGCCCATTATGAGCTGGCGCAGGCAGGCGCGAACCTGGCGGAAGCTGAATTCCGCGCCGAGGATCACCAGCGCCAGGGGCGTGGCCACGTCCGCAAGGTCGGACAGCGGCTTTTCGATGACCTGGGGGAGCTTCACGCCAAGGGCCAGCAGCACGATGCCGAGCAGAGAGCTCAGGATCAGCGGATTGCTGGCCACGGATTTTGCGATCTTCCAGAAGTTGAGCTTGCCGCCGCGGTTGACCTCCAGGCCGATGACGGAGAAGGCGTTGAACATCGGCACCACCACGGCGATGACCAGGGACACCGCGCCGGTGTTGCTGTTTTCCCCGCACAGGGAGACCAGCACCGGCAGGCCGAATATGACGAAGTTGGAGCGCATGATGCCCTGCACCAGCACGCCGCGCCGCCGGTTCTCCTTTTCCAGCAGGGGCACAAAGATCATGCACAGCGCGAACTCCGCGATGACAAAGCACACCGCCGTCAGCAGCAGCGGGCCGTTGAAGGCCGTGGAAAGGTCGGTGGAGATCACGTTGTGGAACAGCAGGATCGGCAGAAAGACGCGGAAGACGATGTTGTTCATCTTCTTGTAGGTGTCCGCGTCGCCCAGGCCGATCAGGCGAATGCCGTAGCCCAGCGCCATCATCAGGAACAAAGGCATGACCACGTTGAAGGCGAGTACGAGGTTTTCCATAAGGCGGCGTCCTTTCCCGTTGGAGTCTTTTTACCAGTATAGCACAATGCGCCCCGCCGTGCACAAAAAAATCGCCCCCTGTGCCCTTCGGGTACGGCCGGGGGGCGGATAAAGAGAAGCAGCTCTACGGGCCGACATCCTCGCGGCGTACACGCCGCCGCTGCGGATTGAAGATGAAGGGGCTGCCAAGGGTGAGCGAAGCGAACCTGGAGGCCGAGGATGTCGTGGACGCCTCACTGGGGCCCGAAGGGGCAACGCAGGCCGGAATCTCCGGGCGCGAAGCGCACGGGGACGCAGTTGCCCCTTCATGCTTCCCCAAGAGAGCAACCTTACTTTTTCGACAGTCTGTTCGCCCCCCTGCGAGAGGGGAGATTTCTCAGGGCTCGAGTGTGAGATGGTGCGCGCCGTCGATGTCCGTGCGCGCCTGGCAGGTGAAGAGCAGCACCTGGCGGCCGTCCGCGGCGGCGTCGCGCAGCACCGACAGCGCCTCCTGGCAGCGGACGTCGTCCAGCAGCACGAAGGGGTCGTCCAGAAGCGTTGGCAGGGGGCCGTTGTGCGCCTCCAGCAGGCGGATCAGCCCCAGGCGCAGCGCCAGGTACATCAATTCCACCGTGCCGCCGCTGAAGAACTCCCAGGGCTGCAGCGCGGCGC
>CALWKN010000031.1 GCA_944381265.1 uncultured Clostridia bacterium | reverse complement strand
TTTCCGGTGATGATGGCGAAGGGGTTCCACCTGTTCCCATACCGAACACAGAAGTTAAGCCCTTCAGCGCCGATGGTACTTGGCTGGACACGGCCCGGGAGAGTAGGACGTTGCCGGAATTTTATTCCTCAGTAGCTCAATGGCAGAGCACTCGGCTGTTAACCGGGGTGTTGTAAGTTCGAGTCTTACCTGGGGAGCCAGCAGTGGTCACAGCGTTGGCTGTGGCCACTTTTTTGCGCGCGGCGCGCAACGGGAAGCGGCGCCGCTCGTTTATGGAATAAGAGGAGTCTGGGCCTTTTTTCGGGAGGGAAGAGATGCTGAAAAACAGACGAAGGGCGCTGTCCCTTTTGGAGCGCGGCCGCGGAAGCCTGGACTGGATCGTGGTGCTGACCACGGCGGCGCTGATCGTGATCGGGCTCATCGCCATTGCCAACGCGACGATGGACCCCTATGCCGTGGGCGAGGAGGAGGGCCTGTTCGGCGTGCTCTCGCGCCTGACGAGCGACTCGTTCTACTGGCAGCTTCTGTGGGTGGGCATAGGGCTTGTGGCCATTGTGCTGATCCTGCTGTTCGACTACCGGGTGTACGGAGAGCTGGCGCCCTACATTTACGGCGTGGCGCTGCTGCTGCTGGTGCTGGTGCTGTTCCAGAGCGCCGGGCGCGGCAACGTGCGCGCCTGGTTCTCCTGGCTGGACGGCAACCGCAGTTTTCAGCCTTCGGAGCTGTGCAAGGTGGCCATGATCCTGACGCTGGCGCGGCACGTCTCCCGCCACGAGGGGCCGATCCGGACGCTGAAGGACTTCCTGCCGGTGCTGCTGCACTTCGCGCTGCCCTTTGGCCTGGTCGTGGCGCAGGGAGACTACGGCACGGCGCTGGTGTTCGCGGCGATCTTCGCCGGCATACTGTTCGTCTCCGGGCTGAGCTGGAAGATCATCGTCGGGCTGGTACTGACCGGCGGCACGGCGTGCGTGGCGATTTACCCGTTCCTGTCGGACTTCCGCAAGCAGCGCATACTGACGTTCCTCAACCCGGCGCTGGACGAGAGCGGCTCCGGCTACCAGGTGCGCTATTCCAAGATCGCCATCGGCTCCGGCCAGGCCACGGGCAAGGGCCTGTTCCAGGAGGGCGCCATCAGCCAGCTGGACTTCGTGCCGGAGAAGCACACGGACTTTATCTTCTCCGTCACGGCGGAATCCGTGGGCTTTATCGGCTGCGCGCTGATCATCGCGCTGTACTTCCTGCTGATCGTGCGGCTGTTTCTGCTCTCCTACAAGGTGCAGGACCGCTTCGGCGCGCTGATCATCGCCGGCGTTGCCTCGATGCTGCTCTTCCACATCTTTGAAAACATCGGCATGACCATCGGCGTCATGCCGGTGACGGGCATACCGCTGCCGTTCCTCAGCTACGGGGGCAGCAGCATGCTGGCCAACATGGCCGCCATAGGCCTGGTGCTCAACGTCGTAAAGCGCCAGCAGCGCGCGGTTCTATGAGGCAGACCCACCTGCATACAGTGGTACAAAGCTGTGTGGAGGTGGGTTTCATTGTCTAGGCGGAAAGGGCTGGCGTCGCGGGCCTGCCATCGGGCGCGGAACTGGCTGCGCTACGGGCAGAAGGAAGTCGTCTATCCCAAGCATTTTTTCCTGCAGCTGGCCGTGTGCGCCGTCCTGTTCCTGGTGGTCTGCGGCATGCGCAGCACGGAGTCCGAACCGGTGCAGGCGGCGCTGGCGGACCTGCGCGCCGTCGCCACGACCGAAGTGGACATAGGCGAGTCGATCGGCAAGCTGGAGTTCGTGGGGAACTTCGTGCCCGAGAGCGTCATGGTCTTCTGGAACGGCGCGCAGGAGGGACTGGCAGAGCCGTTCTCAGAGGCCACGCCCCTGCTGGAGGACGAGGGCTGGACGCTCTTTGCGGGAAAGGGCGCGCTGCTCGCCGGCGGCGAGGGGGAGGCGGCGGCCGTGGAGGAGGTAGAGGGCGGCTACCGCCTGACCGTGGAGTACGACAACGGGCTTACGGCCGTGGCCGCGCCGCTGCTCGGCGTGCGCGTGGCGGCGGGGGAGCGCGTGCACGAGGGGCAGAGCCTGGGTGAGGCGCAGCAGGTGGGCGATTCGTCGCGCGTGCGCCTGCGGGTGCTGCGCGGCGAGGAGGTCCTCTCGGCCCCGGACTATCTGCGATGAGGCGGGTGCGGCTTTCGCCCTGGCTGCTGGCGCTGGCGGCGGCGGCGCTGCTGCTGGGAGAGGACGCCTGGCTACCGGCGGCACTGCTCTGCGTGCTGGCGCACGAGTGGGGGCACGCGCTCTGCGCCCGGGCGCTGGGCCTTGGCGTGGAGGAGATCGAGATCGCGCCCTTTGGCGGCGTGGTCTATCTGCGCGGGCTGGAGCAGCTGCGCGCGGGGGCGGCGGTGGGCGTGGCGCTGGCCGGGCCGGCGATGAGCCTAATGCTGGCGGCGCTGGCGGCGGCGGGGGCCTATGCGCTGCCGCGCTTTCTGCCCTTCTTCGCCCGGCTGATGGAGATCAATCTGGGGCTGGCGCTGGGGAACCTGTTGCCGGCATTTCCCCTGGACGGCGGGCGCGTGCTCTGCGCGCTGCTGCGCGGGAAGCTGGGGCGGGCGCGGGCTCAGCGCCTCGTCGCCGGGGCGGGCGTGGCGCTGGGGCTGCTGTTGGCGGCGCTGGGGCTGTTGGCCTGGCGCGCCGTGGGGCGGCTGAACCTGACGCTCCTGCTCTCCGGCGGCTATGTGGCCGCGGCGGCGGTGCGGGAGATGCGCGCCGCGCCCTTTACCGTATTGCAGGTGATGGCCGGGCGGGGCGAGGAGCTGCGCCGCCGCCGCGCGCTGCCGGTGCGCGCCATCGCCGTGCGCGAGGGCACGCCGGACGCCGAGATCTACGCGCGCCTGCAGCCGGGCGCGCTGTACCGCGTGGTCTACCTGGACGAGGACCTGCGCCCCGTGCGCGCGGCCTGGGAGACAGAGCTGCTGGGCGGAGTATACAAAACGCCGCGGCCCCTTGGCGAGGCCGCGGCGGAGCGCTCTGGGCGCGGAAGATGAGAGGGCGGGCGTTACGCGCTTTTGCCGCGGATGCGCCGCCTGCGCAGCAGCGCCCAGGCGGCGAGGGCGAGCAGTATGCCGCCGCTGATCCACTGCGAAGTGGACAGGCCAAAGTACAGGCCGCGTATGGCGTCGCCGCGCAGGAACTCCAGGAAGAAGCGCAGCACGGCGTAGACGCCGAGATAGAGCGGCAGCAGGCGGCCGCGCAGCGCCGCGCGCCGGTAGAGGGCGCGCAGAATGAAAAAGAGGAGGAAGAGCAGCGCGCTCTCCAGCAGCTGCACGGGGAAGCGGGCGACGCCGTTGGCCTCCGGCGTCAGGGCGCGGGTGTAGGTGATGCCAAAGGCGCAGGGGATGCCGTAACAGCAGCCGCCCAGGAAGCAGCCGATGCGGCCGAAGGCGTGGAACAGCGGGATGGCCGGGGCGACGACGTCGGCAAAGGGGGCAAAGGGCAGGCGGCGCGCGCGCAGGTAGATCGCCGCCGCGGCAAGGCCCCCCAGCAGCCCGCCGTAGAACACCGATCCGCCCACATACGGCGCCAGGCCCCGGAGCCGCTGCAGCAGGGGCTGCCCGGCGCTGCCCTGCCAGGCGGCGAGCAGGGGCCCGAAGTTGGTCAGCGCGTAGAGCAGATGGCTGCCAAGCAGTATGCCAACGGCGCTCACCAGCAGCAGGACGAGCACCTCGTTGTCGTCGAGGTGCCGGGCGCGCGCCGCGCGGCAGGCGTACCAGCCGGATAGCAGCATCCCGGCGATGGCGCAGAGCGCGTAGGTGCCGATGTCGCGGCCAAAGATCGTCACGATGGGGTACATGAGAGAAAATGCGCCTCCTTTATGCGCGGGACGGGCGGACAAAAAAGAGCCCCTGTTGCGCGCAGGGACCCTTTTTTTCCGGGGAAGACGTTACGCCGCGGCGCCCATGGCGGCAAGGCTGCCCAGCGCGCAGACGACGCACAGTATGCCGAGCACGGAGATGGCCAGGGCGACGATGCCCAGCACCATGCCGGCCGTGGCCAGGCCGGACTTGCCCAGGCGCTTGCGGCCCATCACGCCAAAGATGATGGCCAGTATGGACAGGACCGTGGTGAAGTACTGCACCACCGGGATGAAGCCGCCGACGATGCCGAGTATGCCGCACACCAGGGCGGCGATGGAGAGATTTTTGCCCGTATTCTGGTTGGTCTCAGTCATGGAAACGCACTCCTCTCTAAAAAGCCGTTTGAGCGATAAAAGAACCAACGTAAAGATACCACGTTTTCCCGGGGGCGTCAAGTCTTTTCGGCGGGAAAACGGGGGGAATTGACGGGCGCGGCGCGGGCGTGTATAATAAGGCCATCAGGAAAAAGGAGGGGCGCGGCACATGAATATGCTTGCAGTTGCGGTAGAACACTATCTGCAGAGCCAGGAGTGGCATTACAAGTACGATGAAGAGCGGAATCTCTTTACGATGACGATGGGCCTGAAGAAGATCGACTCGGCCAAGGTCTACATCCGCATCGGCGAGGACTACGTCACCACCTACGCCATGCTGCCCACGCACGTGCGCGAGGACAAGCGCGACGTGGTCTGCCGCTACATCGCGCGGGCCAACTACGGCCTGCGCAACGGCAACCTGGAGATGGACCTGGATGACGGCGAAGTGCGCTACAAGACGTATTTCTACGCCAAGGACCGCATCCCCAACCAGCAGGAGATCGAGCGCTACGTGGACATCTGCTTCCTGACGCTGGATCGCTATGCCGAGGGGCTGATGAAGATCCTCTACGCAGACCTGAGCGACAAGGCGGCCATACAGATCGTCGAGGGCTGAGAACCTGAGGCAGTGCCCGTTCCTCCTCCGCGCATGAAAAGGGGGAGAGGACGGGCGCTTTTTTCTATCTGCGAAAAGAGGGGGAGAGAAGATGAACAGGCTGGCGGAGGCGGTGGAGCGCAGCCTGCGCAGGCGCGGCTGGGACTACCTGCGTCAGGGCGCGGACGGGCCCTTTTTGGTCGTGGGCGATCTGGACGCGGCGGGGAGGACGGAGATGCGCGTGCGCGCAGCGGACGAGTGCGTATTCTTTGACGCCAAGGGGCGCGTGCGCGTGCCGGAAGAGGCGCGGGACGCGGCCTGCCTGTACCTTGCGCAGGAGAACTACGGCCTGCGCGAAGGGTGCCTGATCATGGACCCGGAGGAGGGCGGGCTGGGCTGCCGGGCCTGGCTCTGCGCGGGCGCGCGCACGCCCGGGGCGGAGGAGATCGACCGTTTCCTGGACTTCTGCCTGATGGAGCTGGAGCGCGGCAGCGAGGGGCTGCAGCGGGCGCTGTACGGCGAGGAGGACTGGGACTAGGCAGAAGGAGGGAAGGCACATGCAGGCGCTTGCGGCCGCGGTGGCGGCCTACTTAAAGGACAGGAACTTGCAGTACGAGTACGAGGAGGCACGCGGCTTCTTTCAGCTCATCCTGCGCTATGAGAAGCTGGAGAACATCGAAGTGCTCATACAGATCTCGGACGGGGACGTGGCCTTCCGCGCCATACTGCCGGAGAGCGTGCCGGAGGAAAAGCGGGGCGCGGCCTGCCGGTTTCTGGCGCGGGCAAACAGCCGCCTTGCCCTTGGGTGCCTGGAGATGGACCTAAGGGACGGCGAAACGCAGGCCCGCAGCGTGATCTGCGGCGGCGGCCGCGTGCCCGGCCCGGAGGAGATCGACGCGCACATGCAGACCTGCGTGCGCGCTCTGGACCGCTGCGGCGAGGGGCTTTTGCGCTTGATACGCGGGGAGATGGACGAGCGGCAGGCCTTCGCGCTTTGCTTTGCACGCTGAAACTTTACCTCGCGCGCTTGCAGAAAGGCGGCGCGCTGTGTACAATCAATAGGAAATACCGCAAGGAGGGACGTCCATGCTTTACGACGCGATCGCGCCGCTGCTGCCAAGTGTGCAGAAGCCCGCGCGCTATACGGGCGGCGAGGTCAACATGGCGAAAAAGGACCCGAAGAACGTGCGCGTCCGCTTCGCCTTCTGCTTCCCGGACACCTACGAGGTCGGCATGTCGCACCTTGGCATGAAGATCCTCTACCACATATTGAACAAGCGGGAGGAGTTCTACTGCGAGCGCGTCTTTGCGCCCTGGATGGACATGGAGCGCGCCATGCGCGAAAACCGGATCCCGCTCTACTCGCTGGAGACGTTTACGCCGGTGAAGGAGTTTGACCTCGTCGGCTTTACGCTGCAGTACGAGATGAGCTACAGCAACGTGCTGAATATGCTGGACCTGTCCGGCATCCCCCTCACCTGGAAGGAGAGGGACGAGCAAGACGCGCCCTTTGTCGTCTGCGGCGGCCCCTGCGCCTTCAACCCCGAGCCGCTGGCGGACTTTGTCGATCTGTTCATGGTGGGCGACGGCGAGGAGCAGATCCTGGAGCTGTGCGAGCACTACGACGCCTGGAAGGCGCGCGGCGGCTCGCGCGAGGAGTTCCTGCTGGAGATGGCCAACATCGAGGGCAACTACGTGCCGCGCTTTTATGAGGCGCAGTACGACGGCAGCGGCGAGTTCGCGGGCCTTAGGCGCACGCGGGACGACGTGCCGGAGCGCATCCGCAAGCGCTGCATAGCGGACCTGGACAGCGCCGACTACCCGGACAAGATCATCGTGCCCTTCACCGAGATCGTGCACGACCGCGTGATGCTGGAGGTGGCGCGCGGCTGCACGCGCGGCTGCCGCTTCTGCCAGGCGGGCATGCTCTACCGCCCGCAGCGGGAGCGGAGCCTTGCGCGCCTGGAGGAACTGGCCCGAAAGCTGCTGTCCTCCACAGGGTATGAGGAGATCAGCCTCTCGTCCCTGTCCACGGGCGACTATTCGCATCTGCCGGAGCTTGCGCGCGACCTCATGCAGGAGCACGGCTGCAAGAAGGTGGCCCTCTCCCTGCCCTCGCTGCGCATCGACTCGGTGCTGGGCGACACGCTGGAGCAGACGCAGGCCGTGCGCAAGACCGGCCTGACCTTTGCGCCGGAGGCGGGCACGCAGCGCCTGCGCGACGTCATCAACAAGGGCGTGACCGAGCAGCAGCTCTACGACAGCGTGCTGGACGCCTTCTCCAAGGGCTGGAGCGGCGTAAAGCTCTACTTCATGATCGGCCTGCCCACGGAGACATACGAAGACCTGGACGGCATCGCGCACTTAGCCAAGCGCGTGCTGGACGCCTATTTCGCCGTGCCCAAGGAGCAGCGGCAAAAGGGCCTGCGCGTGGGCGTGAGCGCCTCCTCGTTCGTGCCCAAGCCCTTTACGCCCTTCCAGTGGGAGCCGCAGAACTCCATCGAGGAACTGCAGGAAAAGCAGCGCTATCTCAAGGAACAGCTGCGCCTGCGCTCGGTGACGTTCAACTGGCACGAGCCGCACCTCTCCTTCCTGGAGGCGGCCTTTGCCAGAGGCGACAGGCGGCTGTGCGGCGTGCTGCTGCAAGCGCACAAGCGCGGCTGCCGCTTCGACGGCTGGACCGAGGCCTTCGACTTTGACGCCTGGATGGCGGCCTTTGCCGACTGCGGCCTCACCTGTGCGCAGTTCGCGCAGAAGCGCTACGCGCTGGACGCGCCCCTGCCCTGGGACCACATCGACGCGGGCGTGACCAAGGCCTTCCTGCGCCGCGAGTGGGAGAAGGCGCTGCGCGGCGAGGTGTCGCCGGACTGCCGCGTCCACTGCCACGGCTGCGGCATCAACCAGTTCTGCAAGGGGGTGTGCAAGTCGTGCGAATGATCGCGGAGTTTGAAAAGAAGGGGCGCATGGTCTGGTTCTCGCACCTGGACCTGCAGAGCACCATGCAGCGGGCGCTGCGCCGGGCGGAGCTGCCGGTGCGCTTTTCGCAGGGGTTCAATCCCCATGTGGAGCTGGCCTTTGCCACGGCGCTGAGCGTGGGCGCGGAGAGCCTGTGCGAGCTGATGGACGTCGAGCTTGCGGAAGAAGTCGCCCCGGCGGACTTCCTGATGCGCCTCAACGCCTGCCTGCCCGAGGGCCTGCAGGTGCGCCGCGCCCGCCTGGCGCAGGAAGGGGAGCCCGCCCTCGCCGCGCGCCTTGCCGAGGCGGAATACGCGGTCTGCGTGCCGGGAAGGGACTTGAGGGCGGCGGCGGCGGACTTCCTCGCCGCGCCGGCCGTCGTGGTGGAAAAGCGCAGCAAGAAGGGCGTAAAGCCGGTCGATATCCGCCCCCTGGTGCACGCGCTGCGCTGCGCGTTTGACGGCGCGGACTCGCGCCTTGAGATGATCCTGGAGCAGACCAACGCGCAGAGCCTCAAGGCCGAGCTTTTGCTTGAGACGCTGTGCGCGGGGGCGCGCTGTGCCTGCGCGCGCACGGCGCTCTACGCGCGCGGCGCGTTCGGCCGGCGCGTGGAGCTCTTTGAGGCGGCGAAATGAAGCGGGAGATACTGATCGACCGGGAGCCGGGCCTGGTGCGCGTGGCGGTGCTGGAGGAGGGCGAGCTGTGCGAGTACTTCCTCGAGCGCGAGGGCGCGGAGAAGATCGCCGGCAACCTCTACAAGGGCAAGGTGCAGAACGTGCTGCGCGGCATGCAGGCGGCCTTTGTGGACATCGGCACGGGGAAGAACGCCTTCCTCTACCTTGGGGACGAGGGCATGGACAGGCGCGACTTCGCCTTTTCCGGGGAGACGGGGGAGGACGCTGCGCCGCCGCCCCTGCGCGTGCACAACGGCCAGGAGCTGCTGGTGCAGGCGGTCAAGGAGCCGGAGGGCAGCAAGGGCGCGCGCCTTTCCACGCACATCTCCCTGCCCGGGCACTTCGTCGTGCTCACCCCGCGCAGCGGCCTTGTGGGCGTCTCCCGCCGCATCGGCGAGGAGGCGGAGCGCCAGCGCCTGAAGGCCGAGGCCGAGCGCGTCAAGCCCGAGGGCATGGGCCTCATCGTGCGCACGGCGGCGGTGGGCATGACGGGCGAGGACTTCCTGCCCGACATCCGCGCGCTTTCGGCGCTGTGGCAGGAGATCTGCGCGCGGGCGCAGGCGGGCCGCGCGCCCTGCTGCGTGCACCGCGACGAGGACCTGGTCGCCCGTACGCTGCGCGACGTGCTCACAGGGGACGTGGACCGCATCGTCGTAGCGGACGCCGGCGAGGCCGAGCGCGTGCGCCGGGCGCTGCAGGGCTTTGCCCCGGAGATGGCGCGGCGCGTCGAGCACTACGCCGGCGGCGTGGCGCTATTTGACGCCTACCGCATCGAGAGCCGCCTGGACAAGGCCATGCAGCGCAAGGTCTGGCTCAAGAGCGGCGGCTACCTCTATATCGAGACGACCGAGGCCCTGACCGTGATCGACGTAAACAGCGGCAAGTTCGTCGGCTCGCACGATCTGCAGGACACGGTCTTCCGCCTCAACTGCGAGGCGGCCAAGGAGATCGCCCGCCAGGTGCGCCTGCGCGACATCGGCGGCATCATCGTCATCGACTTTATCGATATGCAGAGCGAGGAGCACCGTGAGACGCTGCTGGAGGTGCTGCGCGAGGCCTTCCGCCGCGACCGCAACAAGGTGAACGTGGCGGGCCTTACTTCCCTGGGCCTTGTGGAGATGACGCGCAAGCGCGTGCGCACCTCGCTCTCCAGCGCGGTGCAGCGCACCTGCCCCTGCTGCGGCGGCAGCGGGCGCGTGATGCAGGAGGAGCACACCGCGCGCCGGGCCCTGCGCCAGGCGCGGCTGCTGCGCGCCTCCGGCGCGGCCGGGCCGATCGTGCTCAGCGTCAACGGGGAAACGGCCGGGGCGCTCCGGCGCCTGCGCCCCGCGGGCGGCGTGTACCTGGAGGTGGACGCGCGCAAGGGCCCCAACGACTACCACGTCGAGACGCGCCCCTCCGGCGCGGAGGAGGGCCTGGAATACCTGGAGTAGAGGGGAGAAAAGCGGCATGGAGGTGTTTTTCCTGCTCGCGGCGGTGGATCTGCTGCTGCCGCTGATGATGCTCGGCATCGGCCTTTGGATGGCAAAGCGCCCGCCCGCGCGCATCAACCACTTTGTCGGCTACCGCACGCCCCGCTCCATGCAAAACGGCGAGACCTGGCTCTTTGCCCAGAGATACTGCGGCAGGCTCTGGCAGAAGACGGGCCTTGCGCTGCTGCCGATCTCGGCGCTTTTGATGCTCTGCGTCTACGGGCGAAGCGAGGAGGCGGCGCTGTGCATGGGCACGGCGATCTGCCTTGCGCAGAGCGCGGCCATGATCCTTGCCATCCCCGCGACCGAGCGCGCGCTGCGCCGCGCCTTCCCCGAGGAAAAGGCGCGCAAATGCGGGAAAACTTAAAGCGCGCTTCCCTTGACAGGGACAAAGGAGGATGCTATACTATTTGCGCCGCTTGAGCAGGGTCGGCAATCGGTCGCGCAAAAACGCGGCCAACCCGTGTCAGCGAGATTGGGTAGAGGAGGTGCTACCAAGAAATGTTTGCGATCATCAAGACCGGCGGAAAGCAGTTCCGCGTGCAGAACGGCGACGTCATCTTCGTGGAGAAGCTCGACGCGGCCGAGGGCGAGACCGTCAAGTTTGACGTGCTGATGCTGGACAACGACGGCGAGACCAAGATCGGCACGCCGATCGTGGAGGATGCCAACGTCACCGGCAAGGTGCTGGGCCACGGCAAGGCGTCCAAGATCCTTGTCTACAAGTACAAGTCCAAGAAGAACTACCGTCGTCGCGCGGGCCATCGCCAGCCCTTCACCAAGGTGGAGATCACCATCGGCTAAGCCATGACGACGATCACGATCGACCACAGCGGCCCCTGGATCGTGGGCTTTTCGGCGCAGGGCCACACGGGCTTTGCCGAAGAGGGGGAGGACATCGTCTGCGCGGCGGTGTCCGCCATCACACAGACCGCGATGCTGGGCGTCGCGCATTACGCGCCCGATGCGGAGCAGGTCCGGCGGGAGGGAGACGCGCCCCTTTTGCGGGTGCGGATAAAGTCCCCCACGCCGCAGACGCAGGCGATACTCACCGCCATGCTCCTTGGGCTCAGCGACTTAAGCGCGGGCATGCCCGAATTTGTCCGCGTCATTCACACTGGAACGGAGGTGGAATCGAAATGATGAATCTTCAGCTGTTCGCTCACAAGAAGGGAATGGGCTCCACCCGCAACGGCCGCGATTCCGAGGCCAAGCGCCTTGGCGTCAAGCGCGCGGACGGGCAGTTCGTTCTGGCCGGCAACATCCTCGTGCGCCAGCGCGGGACCAAGATCCATCCCGGCCTGAACGTCGGCATGGGCAAGGACGACACGCTGTTTGCCACCGTCAGCGGCGTCGTGCGCTTTGAGCGCAAGGGCCGCGACGACAAGCAGGTCAGCGTCTATCCCCGCGAGGAGGCCGTCGCCGCGCAGTAAGGCGGCGCGCGCCCTTTCGCAGTGAAAATGCAAGCCCGGCGGAGCCTGTTTCCGCCGGGCTTTTCTTTATGGAGAAAAGACGATGCTCATTTTCCCCGATTGCGATATCGATCTGGACACGACGCTGTTTTGCGGGCAGACCTTCCGCTGGAAGCGCCTGGAGACGGGCGGCTTTGCCGGAAACGTCGCCGGCCGCGCCGTGCGCGCCGAAACGCGCGCGGGCGCGCTCTGCCTCTTCGGCGCTGAAGAAGCGGACGCGCCGTTTTGGCGCGCGTACTTTGACCTAAGCACCGATTACGAGGCGCTGCTCGCGCCGGTGCTGGACGAGAGGCTCCGCTGCGCCCGCGCCGCCTGCCAGGGACTTCGCCTGCTCAACCAGCCGTTCTTTGAGACGCTGTGCAGCTTCATACTCTCGGCCAACAACAACATGCGCCGCATCACCGCCATCGTCGAGCGCCTCTGCGCGCTGACGGAGCCGGACGAAAACGGCCTGCACCCCTTTCCCACATCGCAGGAGATCCTGTGCGCCGGCCGCGCCTTTGTGGACGGCATCGGCGCGGGCTACCGCGCGCCCTACCTCTTTGCCGCGGCCGAGCGCGTGCAGGCGGGCTTTGACGGCGAGGCCCTGCGCGCGCTGCCCTACGAGGAGGCGGCGCGGGCGCTGCGCGCCTTCCCCGGCGTGGGCGAGAAGGTGGCGGACTGCGTGCTGCTCTTTGCCTGCGGCAAGCGCGACGTCTTCCCGGTGGACACCTGGATGGAGAAGGCGCTGACGCAGTGGTACGGCTTTACCGGCACGCGCAGCCGCTTAAAGGCGCAGGCCGTCGCGCATTTTGGCCCGGCGGCGGGCCTGGCGCAGCAGCTGCTCTTCGCCTACGCGGTGCGGGAAAAGCCGTTTTAGGCGGAGACGATGACGATGTGCGGGTCCGCCTCCTCGCGCAGCCACTGCACAAGCGCGGTAAGATCCGCCTTTTTCAGGGCAATGCAGCCGGAGGTGGGCTCGTCTCCTACGTGCAGGAAGATGGCCGAGCCCTTGCCCGGCTCCGTCTCCGCGCCGTAGTTGTACTCCACCAGCACGGCCAGCGCGTAGGCCGTGGGACTGTTTGCTAGGGTTTCCGCCGAGGACCAGTCGCGGTCTTCCTCGCCCTCCACCCACTGGTTATAGAAGCGGGAGTCCGGGTCGTCCACGAAGAAGCTCTCCGCCGTGATGCCGCGGTAGGGGTAGTCGGGGTTCGGCGATTCCTCTGTGCCAAAGGCAAAACCCAGGCGGAAGATGCCCGCCGGTGTGCGATTGTCCCCCTCGCGCTTGCCGCTGGAGACGCCCTTTTCCCCCACATGACAGGAGAAGCTCAGCGCCTTTTGCCAAAGGCCGTCCGCGCCCTTGTCGTAGGCGTAGAGGCGGCCGCCCGCGCCGTCTGCCCGCACCAGCACGAGCTGGTCGTAGGGCAGGTCGGAAAGCTCGCGATCAAGGTCCGCCATCACGCGGGAGAGCAGCGGCGGCTGCGCCGTATCCGCCTCCGGCGTTTCCTCTGCGGACGCTTCCGGGGCCAGGGTCTTTGCGGGCGTTTCGGCGGCGGACGGCTGCGGGGCGGAGGCATTAAGCGAGGGAGCGGGCGGCGCGCTGACATCGGGCGTGGGCGACGGGCGCAGTGAAACCGTCGGCGTTTCGCAGCCGCACAGCAGGCACAGCGCCAGCAGGAGGGCGATCAGGGCTTTTCGAGCGGGCATGCGCGGGACACTCCTTTCTCTCTCCTTTGAGGATAGCAGAAAGCGGCGCGTCTGTCAAAACAGGCGCCGCGCCGCTTGAAGGCGGGCGCGTTTTTTGTTAAAATAGCGGAGAAGGGATGAAAAAGAAGGGGGTGTGCGGCATGGGAGAGGACAAGCCCATCTCGCTGCGGGAGATCGCGCAGATCGCGGGGGTCTCCGTGGCCACGGTTTCCCGCGTGATCCATCAGAACGGGCGCTTTTCCAAGGAAACGGAGGCGCGTGTGCGCGAGGTGATCGAGCGCTATCACTACAGCCCGGACATCACCGCCCAGTCGATGCGCACCAAGCGCATACCCGCGGTGGGCATACTCTATCCGGATCTGGCCAACCAGCATTTGGCGGAGATCGTCGTGGATCTGGAGGAGCGCTTCTTTGACCTGGGGTACGCCACGTTCATCTGCGGCACGCGCGGCAAGGCGGCGCGGGAGGCGGCCTACATCCGGCTGCTGCGCCAGCACAAGGTGAGCGGCCTGATCTTCCTCTTCGGCGCGCGGGTGGACCAGCGCGAGGAGATCGGCCCGCTGCCGCGCGTCTACATCGGCCGCACGCCGAGCTATCTGCAGGACATCGACGAGCGCACGGTGGTCATCGAGACGGACCATGTGCAAAGCGGCTACATGGCGGCCAAGCACCTGCTGGAGCGGGGCTGCCGCCGCATACTCTTCCCCACGCGCCGCCCGCTGGCGACAAACCTCCTGCAGGGGCGCGAGGAGGGCTTTTCCCGCGCCCTGCGGGAGCACGGCATCGAGAACCCGGCGGAGTTCCTCGTCATCGTCAACGGCTTTAAGGAGGAAAACGGCTATCGCAGCGCCAAGGAGTGGCTGACGCAGGGGCTGGACTTTGACGGCATCTGCGCCAACAACGACCGCTTTGCCATCGGCTGCATGCGCGCGCTGATCGAAGGCGGCGTGGCCATACCGGAAAAAGTGCGCGTCATCGGCCACGACGACACGCTCTTTGCCCGCTACAACTTAAAGCGCCTGTCCTCCATACGCGACCCGCTGGAGAAGTTCTGCGACCTTGCCATAGACTCCCTTGTCAGCATGATGGAGGGGCAGAGGCCGGAGCGGAACCACTATGTGCTGCAGGGCCGCGTCATTCGCCGCGAGACGACATGAAAAAGGCGCGCGGCCACAACGAAAAAGGGAGAGGATCGAACTTGGAGAAGAAGAGCGCGCTGTCGGATCTGCTGCTGCTGCTGGTGGCGATGATCTGGGGCGCGGGGTTTTCCGCCACGCAGCTGGCGCTGGAGGCGGGTTTGAGCGCGGCGCTGATCCTGGCGCTGCGCTTTGGCGTGGCGGCGATCGCTTTGGGCGCGATCTGCTGGAAGCAGGTCGTGCACGTGAATGGGCGGGAGTGGGCCTGCGGCGCGCTGTCCGGCCTCTTTCTTTTTGCCGCCTTCTGCCTGCAGACCGAGGCGCAGCGGCTGACCACGCCGTCCAACTGCGCCTTCCTCACCACGACGAACGTGGTGATGGTGCCCTTCCTCGTCTGGGCGGTGACGCGGCGGCGGCCGGAGACGCGCCATCTGCTGCTGCCGCTGCTGGCGCTGCTGGGCGTGTTCGTGCTGGGCTACGCGCCGGGGCAGGGGCTGCGCTTTGGCGCGGGCGATGTGCTCGCCCTGCTCTGCGCGCTGTTCTTCGCCGCGCACATCGCCTCTTTGCAGTTCACGGCGCAGCGCGTGGAGGCGCGGCGCCTTACGTTCATCCAGATGACGACGGCGGCGGGGCTGGCGCTGCTCTATTTCCTTGCCGTGGACCGCGCGCCGGTGCGCGGGGCGCAGATGCGCCAGGGGCTCCTTCCGGTGCTGTACCTGGGGCTGTTCTCCACCTGCCTGTGCTTCTTTATGCAGACCGCGGCGCAAAAGCGCGCCAGCGCCGCCAAGGCGGCCATCTTCCTCTCCCTGGAGGGGGTGTTCGGCTCGCTCTTTTCCGTGTGCCTTGGGTTTGAACCCTTTACCTGGAATCTGGCGCTTGGCGGCGGGCTGCTGTTCCTTGCCGCGGCGCTTAGCGAGCTCCCCGCGCGCAGGCGGGCATAACGCCCCCGCCTCCCCGCATAGCTATGAGACAAACGGACACGCGGGGAGGAGCGGTGGAGAGCATGAATCGAGAGACACAGCGCACGTTTGTGCTCCTTAGGCAGCTGGGCGGCGGCCGGGAGTCGGGATACGCGCGGGCCGAGACCCGCGAGGGCGGGGTGAAGCTCAATTTGGTGGTGCAGGGCTTTGGCCGCAGCGCCGCGCCCTACGCCTTCGCCCTGACGCCGGAGGGCCTGCGCCCTCTGGGCGCGCTGCGCATGGACGCCCGCGGCCAGGGCGGCGTCGTGGCGACGATGGCGCCCGCCGACTTCCGCCAGGCGCAGATGCTGCTGGTGGCCGACGGCGACCCGGCGCGCATCCCCTTAGCCGGAACCGTCGGGCGCGGCGGCTGGATCGACTGGGCGCAGGTGCGCGCGGCCATCGCCGACTTCCTCCACCCCTCGCCGCCCGAACCGGCACAGCCGGAGCCGACAGAGCTCGAGCCGGCAGAGCCGGAGCCAGTGGAGCCGACCGAGTCGGAACCGGCACAGCCGGAAGAGCCGGAAACCGCGGCGGCGGAGCAGGAGAAAGAGACGGATCAGCCGGAAACCGCGGCGCAGGCAGCGGAAGACGCGGACATGGGCGAGAAGGAAGGCGCGCAGCCCGCCCCGGAGAGGGAAGTTCCCGAGCAAGCGGCCCAGCCGGGACCGAGTGCATTCGCGGAAGTCGCCGCGCCGCCGGAAACGGAGGCGGACGACATCTACGACCTTCCGGCGGAACCGGAGCTTCCGGGAACGCCGGAGGTTCCGGAAACGCCGGACCTTCCGGCGGCACCGGACCTTCCGGCGGAAGCGCCTGCGGAGGAGGCGCGGCACGAGCTGCCGGAAGCGCTGCGGGTGGCCTACTGGCCGCAGGCGCTGTGGCCGCTGCACGACCTCTTTGAGCGCTTTGAGGCGGTGGAGCCTTTCCCCGGGCGGCAGGGCGAGGTGTACATCCGCGTGCCGCTGGGCGACGCCTACGAGGAGATCGACCACTATCTGATCGGGGCGAAGGTGGAGGACGGCTGGGTGACGGGCGTGGGGTATCTTCTGCCCGGGCCCGCGGCCGAGGCGCCGCCGCCGGGCATGGCGGGCTACGTCCTGCAGGACGGCTACTGGCAGTCCTGGCAGTACGCCGAACCGGACGCGCCGCAGGGCGGGGACTGAAACAGCGCGGGCACGCTTGCGGCGGGCCCTTGAGCGTGTCGACAAAGTCGACACGCTTCGAAAAAATGCAAGTTTGCATTTTTTCGAGTGACATCCGCCCCCTGTGCCCTTCGGGCACGGCCGGGGGCGGATACGGATAAGCGGCTCTACGGGCCGACATCCTCGCGGCGTACACGCCGCCGCTGCGGATTAAAGATGAAGGGGCTGCCAAGGGTGAGCGAAGCGAACCTGGAGGCCGAGGACGCCCCGAAGGGGCACCGCAGGCCGGAACCCTCGGGCGCGTTTACGCGCACGAGAGCGCAGTCGCCCCTTCACGCATCCCCAAGAGAGCGCTCCTACTTTTTCGACAGTCTGAGGCGGCGAAAACGCCGCCTTTCCCTTGTTTTTGGGGAAAAACGGGGCGAGAGAAAAAGTCAAAAAAATCTGCAAAAAAGGTGTTGACAAACGCGCGCGCCTGTAGTATTATATACAACGTCGTCGGGAGAGACCGGCGGCGGGAAAAACCGGGGTGTGGCGCAGCTTGGTAGCGTACGTGCTTTGGGAGCATGGGGCCGGGGGTTCAAATCCCTTCAC
>CALWKN010000030.1 GCA_944381265.1 uncultured Clostridia bacterium | reverse complement strand
GAGCGCTGGTCCCGCCTGCGCGAGGACCAGCAGGCCATACTCTTCGCCCTCATCGACCACATGAACTGACCCGCAGCCCCCTCGCCCCCAAGCGCCGTCGCCGCCCCCACGCGGCCGGCGCTTTTTTGCGACTGCAGGGGAGGCATGGGAAAAATACACACGCTTCACTGTATCTCCCATGCCATTTTACAAAAAACACGCATAGATTATAAAATCGAACATTGTCAAAGCCGGGCGCATCCCCTATGCTGAATGCAGGAAAACCACCGCGACGAGCACAAAAGCAAAGACAAAAAAGCCATCGATGAAGGGGGAAAGAGAAAATGAGTGTGGCAATGCACAGAAAAACTAGGAAATCGCGGTATCGCACAAAATTCTGGCGCAATTACCTGGCAAACAATTACCAGCTCTATCTGATGCTGGTTCCCGTGCTCCTGTATTACTTCCTGTTTCACTATTTGCCCTATTCAGGCCTGCTGATGGCATTCCAGGACTACAAGCTGGGCCTTGGCATTGAGGGCAGCGAGTTCGTCGGCCTCAAGCACTTCCACACGCTGTTTCGCTCCAGCGAGTTCTGGAAGATCCTGAAGAATACGATCGCCCTGAACCTCTTGAACCTGGTGCTGTACTTTCCAGCGCCGATCATACTGGCGATCCTTCTCAATGAGATCCGCAATGTGGTCTTCAAGCGCGTTGCGCAGTCGCTGATGTACCTGCCGTACTTCTTCTCCTGGGTAGTGATCGGCGGCATGTTTGTGGACATACTCTCGCCCGGCACCGGCGTGGTCAACAAGATACTCTCCGCCTTGACGGGCGGCAAGACCATCTTCTTCATGGCTTCGACTTTCTGGTGGCCGATCATGTTCGTGCTCTCGACCATGTATAAGGAGGTGGGCTGGGGGTCGATCATTTACTTGGCCGCCATCACCGGCATCGACGCCGAGCTCTATGAGGCGGCGCGCATCGACGGCGCAAACCGCTGGCAGCAGATTCTGCACGTGACCCTGCCCTGCATTTCGCAGACCATAGTCATTCTGCTGATCCTGCGCATGGGTTCTGTGCTCAATGTCGGCATGGAACAGATCCTGATGCTGGAAAACGCTGCGGTAAAAAGCATTTCGGATGTCATCTCCACCTACACGTATCGCATGGGCATACAGCAGCTGCAGTACAGCAAGACGACGGCGATCGGCGTATTCCAATCGCTGATCAACATGGTGCTCATGCTGCTTGCCAACCACATATCCAAGCGTCTCACCGGGGACGGAATCTGGTAAAAGGAGGGGAGCAGACCGTGAAAGTCAAGGAACGCATCTCCGATCGCATCTGGCTCGTATTCGTGCATGTTTTTGTGGCATTGGTCGTACTGCTCATGACGCTGCCCTTTATCAACATACTTGCCCTGTCTTTTTCCGGCGAAACCGCGGTCATTCAGGGCCGCGTGACCTTCTGGCCCATCGATTTTACGCTCAATACTTACGAGCGCGTCTTTACCGAGTCCCAGATCTTGTTAGCGCTGCGCAACACTGTGTGGCTGACGCTGGTGGGGACGGTCATCAATGTCGTGCTGACCGTGCTGGCAGCCTATCCCTTGGCAAAGCGCCGTCTGAAGGGGCGGAATGTCTTCCTGGCGCTGATCACCTTCACCATGATCTTCTACGCCGGGATCATCCCGCACTACATCAACATCAAAAACCTAAAGCTGCTGGACAGCTTCTGGTCCTTGTGGCTGTCGGGCGCGCTTTCGACCTACAACATGATCATCCTAAAGACCTTCTTCCAATCGCTGCCGGAAAGCCTGGAGGAATCGGCGCAGATCGACGGGGCATCGCCGATACGCATACTCGTCCAGATCGTACTGCCGCTGTCCAAAGCGGCGCTGGCTACCATCGCGCTCTTCTACGCCGTGGGTTGGTGGAATTCCTACTTCAACAACATGCTCTACATCAACAAGGCGGAGCTCACCACACTGCAGATCCGCCTCAAGGAACTTCTCAGTCTGACAAACAGCAATCTTTTTCAAAATGCAGACGCATCTGAGCAAAATAAGATCGTCGAGGAATCCGTCAAGGCGGTGTCCATCGTCATCGCCACCGTGCCGATACTGATCGTCTATCCCTTTTTGCAGAAGTACTTCGTCAAGGGCGTGATGATCGGTTCCATCAAAGGGTGAACCGGAGTGCAGCCTCCGTATAGCCGATACCAAATCAAAGGAGGGTCTATCGTGAAAGACAAGCTGAGAAAACGTGTATCCCTGTTCCTGGTCCTGGTGCTGCTCCTGGCGCTGTTCGGCTGTTCCGCTCCGGAGCAGGAGGCCGCACCCGACGCTTCCCCGGAAGCGCAGGAACCGGCCGCCACCGACGCGCCCGACGCCGCGCCCGCGGAGGAGCGCCCGCAGATCTCCGTGGCCGTGCTGGACTTTGGCAATTTCCCCTCGGATCGCGGCACGCTGGAGGACAACGATCTGACGGAATGGATCAACGCGAACTCTCCTGTCGCCATTGACTTTGTCGCCATCACACGCGATGAGGCCGTGACCAAGTATTCGACGATGCTTGCCGCCGGCACGGCGCCGGATGTCATCATGGAGTGGAATATCACGGCCTTTGAGCAGTTCATCGCCAACGGCACGCTGCAGCCGCTGGACGAAGCGTTCGAAACCTACGGCGAGAATCTCAAGGCGGCCATCCCGGAGGATGTGCTGCAGTGGGGCTATTACAACGGCAAACTCTACGGCATCCCGAAGATCCGCTCGGAAACCAACGTCGTCAACTGGATGAGCTGGATCCGCCAGGACTGGCTGGACAACCTTGGCCTGGATATGCCCACGACGATGGAGGAGTTCTACGAGGTAGTCCGCGCCTTTACCTTTGACGATCCGGACGGAAACGGCATCGACGACACCTGGGGCTTTGGCGCGGGATCCGGTGTTACCTCCGGTCAGAACGAGGACTTTGGCGGCTGTGAGCGCATTTCCAACCTCTTTGGCGCGCAGCGCTTCCTTTGGATGCCGGGCGAGGACGGCCTGCTGGACTACGTGGACATCACCAAGAACCGCCTGGAGGCTGTGCGCTACCTGGAGCGGATGTATGACGAGGGCCTGTGCAACCCCGAGTTTTTCACCCAGACCGCGCAGCAGGCGCAGTCGGATTGGGTCAACGGCAAGGTCGGCACCATCGGCGCGCAGGCCGGTACCGTGGATGCCACGGTGCTGGAGGCCATGCTGGAGGTCGATCCCAACGCCAACCCCGTGCCTCTGAAGACGCTCGCCTCCCCGCTTGGCCAGTTCGGCTATTACAAGGAACAGCCCTTTGACCTGATGATCATGGTCCCCAACACCTGCGAGGACCCCGGCGCGGTCATTCAGTATCTGGACTGGATGATCTCCGGCGCCTGGGAATACATCAACTACGGCGTGGAGGGCACGCACTACATCAAGCAGGACGGCGCCATCATCTCCATCTGCGACTCGGAGACGAGCGAGCACGACCTGAGCCACGCGGCCATGTACACGCTGGCCACGCCCTACAACCGTCGCATCAGCGATGTGGAGACGGAACTCGTCGTCAACGCCGACACCTATTCGGAGGTGGAGAAGCGCGCCGTGGAGCTGAATATCGCCGCCATGCAGGAATCGCTCTCCGTGCCCTTCACCTTCTATACGCCGACCACGGCCCTTGGCCTGGAGAGCGTCAGCACCACGCTGCCGTCGCTGACGAACTACTCGCAGGAGGTGTGGGAGCGCTGCATCATTGACAGCTCGCTGAGCGCGGACGAGGCGTATCAGATGATTGTGGACGAGTGGGAAGTCCTTGGCTACCCGCAGATCCGCGAAGAGTTCAACGCGCGCGCAAAGGAACTGGGCTACATCGACTGACGAAAGCGGTGCGGGAGGAACCGCTATCTCCCGCACCTTTTCATCATGAGGAGGGAAAACCATGAAGAGCAGACTGTTCAAACGATTCGATCGCTACATTTGGCGTATATCCGGGTATGAACTCGAGTTTTCCGCAGAGAACGGAGCGCTTCTTGCGCTGAGCCGGGACGATCTGCGCATACTGGACGGCGATACGGGCCTTGCCCCCGTTGTCATCACTGTGGACGGCGTTGGCACCGTCAACACCGGCCGCGATCATCTGTGGAACCTGCGGGACACGATCCCTGTAGCCAGGAACCTGAAGTTCATCGACCTGTTTGTGGACGAGAGCCATGATGCGCTGCATGTGCTGCGGGAAGGGGACGGCTGGCAGACCGATGAATCCTATCGCTACAACGCGCAGCCGGAGCGCCTGGAGCGCGAGCTGTTGCTGAGCTGGACCGGGCGGGAGGAATGCCTGCTGCGCTGGGTCGAACTGCGCATGCCCACAGTCGCCTCGGAAGAATGCGTGCTGGAATTGCCTGGATACTCGGATGTGCTGCATGAGCGCTGCGCGTCTCTCCCCACCGGACGGCTGAACACCGTTCCCGATGACATCGACAAGGACGGCGCGAATTGGCGGCCCGGCGTGCTGGCGGCGACCTATCCGCAGGGCAATATGGTTTCCTGGCTCTACGGCGAAGACATGCCCGCATTTTGGCAGATCTACCGCGGGAACCGCGGCACTTGGCTGGAGCAGAAATGGTACTGCTGCGCGCGCATGCAGCCTGGACAGGAGATGTTCGTGGGCACGCAGTACATCACCGCCGGCCGGCGGACTCTGGCGGAAGGGCTGGCCGACTTGCCTCCCTTCTGGGAAGAAGTGGACATCCGCCTGCGCCAGCCTACGCCGGAATGGGCGAAAGAGGCATTCATCTATGAGGTGCACATCGGGGAGAAATCCTTCTCCAATGGCCGTACGTACACGCCGTATCCGCAGGTCGCCGATCTCATAGCGGACCTGGACCGCATACAGGACCTTGGCTTTACGGTCATCGAACTCATGCCGCGCTTCCCCTTCCCCGGCTATATGGTGCATGACTACTTCGATGTTGGCGTATGCTATGCGCCGGAGGAGGAGATGCACGCGCTCGTCAAGGCGGTCCATGCGCGCGGTATGCACATATTCCTCGATGTGATCATGCACGGCGTGGTAGATAAAGCCGTCCGCAGCGACGCGATCTATGACCGCCATCCGCTGCTCGACGAACACCCGGAGTTTTTCTCCTATGCCGAAGACGGCAGGGTAAACCGCACGTACACCTGGTCGTTCGATCACGCCAACCCGGAACTGCGCACCTATATTCAGAAGGTCTTCTGTTTTTACGTTCGGGAGTTGGATGTAGACGGGTTCCGCGTGGATGCGCTGACATGGAATTACTTCCCCAACTGGCGCAAGGGATTGCCCTATCCGGCCTATAAGTCGATCGACGGCTCTTTGGATATGTTCACGGCAGTCCGCGACGCGGTATGGGAGATCAAGCCGGATGTTGCCTTCTACTCGGAATCCACCGGTCCGCTCATGGCGCGCTGCTATGACCTCTCCTATGTCTACGATGAGATTTGGATGTACGAATGCCTGATGCCCCCCGTACTGCCCAATTTGCCGCCCAAAATGCATCTGAATCGGTATGACAACGGCACGCTTGTAGATGGACGCGGGGCGGCGGAATGGCTGGATCTGCGTCAGCGCGTTCTGCCCAAGGGCTGGATCAAAGCGCATCAGGCGGACTCCCACGATTCCCATGAGTGGAGAGGACTGGGCGCGTTCCGCCGTGAATACGCCGGTCTGCAGCAATCGCGCGCGCTGTTTGCCTACTGCTGCTTTGTGGAGGGCGCGGTGATGAACTTTGCCGGCGGGGAGCGGGAATCGGAAGAGATCTACCGCGACCTGATCCACAAGCGCAAGCAGTATCCGGCCCTGCAAAAGGGGAGCTGCGATTACCTGGCTGTGACGAGCGAGAATCGCGCGCTCTTTGCCCCCTTGCGCTGCTATGAGGGACAGAGAATGATCCCCGTGATCAACTTCTCCGCAGCCGAGGCACACAGCGAACTGGACATCCGCGGAATCGGCCTTGCGGCAGGAAAAACCTATTGCTTCACCGAATTGTATACAGGCAAGCGATTCACAGCGCAGGATCGTCAGAGCCTGCCAGCCGATATTGGGCCGTACGCCTATCAGCTTTGGTGCATAGAGGAGAAGGACTAAATGCATGCGTCCAGCGGGTGCAAAGGGAGGGGGGATGCCCTCCTCCCATATAGAAAGGGGGAGACGTTTATGAAGGTCAGCCAGATGGTCGCGCTGGGGAAGATCGGCTTTACGGAAAAGCCCATTCCCACGCCGCGCGAGGACGAGGCGCTGGTGCGCCTGGAGTACGTGGGCATTTGCGGCAGCGATCTGCACTATTTCACCGAGGGCCGCATCGGCGACAAGGTCGTGGAGTACCCGTTTACGCTCGGTCACGAGCCCGCCGGCACCGTCGTCGCCGTGGGGGAGAAGGTGCAGGGCCTTGCGGTCGGCGACCGCGTCGCGCTGGAGCCCGGCCGCACCTGCGGCCACTGCGAGTACTGCCGCAGCGGCCGCTACAACCTCTGCCCGGACGTGGTCTTCTTCGCCACGCCGCCCGTGCAGGGCGTGTTCCAGGAGTACGTGGCGCACGAGGCCAAGCTCTGCTTTCCGCTGCCTGAAAACGTCTCCACGCTCGAGGGCGCGCTGATCGAGCCCCTTGCCGTCGGCTTCCAGGCGGCGGAACAGGGCGGCGCGGTCCCCGGCCAGCGCGCCGCGGTCACGGGCGCCGGCTGCATCGGCCTGGTCTCCATGATGGCCCTGCGCGCCCGCGGCCTTGCCGACGTCCTCGTCACGGACGTGCTGCAGAACCGCCGTCAGAAGGCGCTGGAACTTGGCGCCTCCGCAGTCGTGGACGCCGGCGCGCCGGACGCGGAAGCGCGCCTCCTCGGCCCCGACGGCCGCGGCCTGGACCTTGGCATCGAGACGACCGGCTCCGCCGCAGCGGCGGGACAGCTGATCCGCGCCCTGCGCAAGGGCGGCACGCTGGTTCTTGTCGGCTATCCGGCGGGCGGCGAGATGACATTGCCCGTCAGCCTGCTCCTGGACAAGGAGATCTCCATCCAGACCGTCTTCCGCTACCGGCATCAGTATCCCGCAGCCATCGAGGCCGTGCGCGACGGAAAGGTGGACCTCAAGGGGCTCGTCACGCGCGTCTTTGCGCTGGACGATCTGCAGGAGGCGCTGGACGCCTCCTGCCGAGACAAGGCTGCCCTGGTCAAGGCCGTCATCAAGATCTCGTAAAGAGAAGCGCGCGATGCGCAAAAAAACGCCTTCGCCTGGGCCGCCTCCGCTCGGGCAGAAGGCGTTTTTTGCCCTGCCGCAGGAAAGAAAATAACGCCGCTCGCGGCGAAAAAAGGAGAGGACAATGTGAAAAAATGGAGCCATGAAAAGGGAAGATACAGCTTTTTACATGCCTTTCTTTGCATTCTTGTGCTGGGCGCGGTGACGCTCAGCGCATACCTTTTTGCCAGCAATTCCGTGCTGATGCGTGAATTTGACCAGACGAACCAGGATTTCCTTGCAAACGTCGTGGGCCAGGTGGACGCGCTATTGACTTCGGCGGATTACGCGGTCCTGTCCTGGGCGGTCAATGAGCCCGATATTCACGCCTTCTTTGAGACGGAGCGCATGGAGGACCTGTCAGCCGTGACCAAATACCAGATCAAGCGCGAGCTCACGGATGCGATCGTCGAGGTCAAAGCGATATACGCCTGTGTTTCCTCCATTCACCTGGTCAACCCCCGCTCCGGCCAGGTGCTGTCCGAGGCGGGAAGCGTTGGCCTGCAGGACTTTACCGCCCAGCTGCGCGAGGCGGTGTTCTGCTACCGTTCGGCCAATCCGACGGCCGGCGTTTCGGAGATCTTTTCTTCCATCGAGCGCGATTTTTCTCAAAACGGCGCGCAGTGCATTGCCATCATACGGAGCTATCCCATATTGGGCGGAGAAGAGCTTGGCTATATCGTGACCACGATCCGGATCGATGAAATTCAGAAGACCTATTATGACGACCTGACGACGAGCTCCAACCGCGCCTGCATCCAGATTTTTGACCAGAGCGACGTGCCTTTCCACACGCTCGACCTGCGCGAGGGCGAGGACGAGGCGATGCCAAGAAACGTAGCGCACACCTATTCGCAGGTCTCTCCGCAGACGGGATGGACCTTTCGCTACATTCGCGAGTCCGACGCTTTCCTGTGGAGCGGAAACGCGCTGCAGACGCTTTCCCTGGTGGCGATGATCGCCCTGCTGCTCTGGACCGTGCTCGTTTATTTCGTCGACCAGACGCGCTTTTTCCGCGAGATCACCGGCCTGCTCCATTCCGCCACCAAGGGCGGCGTGGGGAAGGAGCTCTTTGCCCAGCGCAATTTGATCAAGACGTTGGAAGGCGTTCTGCACCTGACGACGGAGCGCGCGGAACGACTGCAAAAGTTTATCCGCGAAGGCTATCCCTACATGGCCGGCTCGCTCCTGACCAACGGCGCCGTCTTCGATAAGGCGGAAAAGGCGGACGCGCATCTCCGCATTGCGCGGGAATATCTGGAAGTGCAGGGCGCAGACCGGGAAGAAATCGTCTATGCCGCCGTCTGCGCGCTTGGATTGGACGCGCAGATACTGGACCAGGCGCAAAAGATTTATCGCATGCGCGGGGACAAGAATTTCCAATCGCTCTTTACCTATGCGCCGCTGCTCCTGCAGGGCCATAGAACGCTGCTCTTTGTGTTCGCCCAGAAGGACGTGCAGCGCAATGGCTTTGCACTCGACTATTTTTTGCGCCAGATCGCCTTGTTTGCCGCGCAGAAGGGAAAGAAAGTGGCTTTTCACAAGACGGGATTTCATGTGTCCCTGGCGGAGTTGCGCAAGGATTTGGAACTGTTTTTTGACGCAAGCGCCTACCGCGTATTTTCCGATGCGCTGTCCGATGCGCAGCCGGATGCGGACGAGAGCGGAAAGGGCGGATATCCGGGCAACACGATGGAACAACTGCTGCAGGCGCTGCGCAAGCAGGAAGGGGAAGAGGTGCGGCGCTGTCTGCCGCAGTTTTTCGCCGACTGCAAAAAGAGCATTGCGGAGCCCTACCTCTTCTACCTCCTTTGGCAGGAGCTGGCGGAGAAGAGCATACGCGCTGCGCTGGAACTCGGCATGCCTCTGCGGGAGATCGAAAAGAACGATCCCCTGCGGTATGGCCGCGAAGCCAAGAACCTGGACGATCTGCAGCAAAAGATGCTGCGCTTTTACGCACTCGTTCTGGAGGTGCGCCAGCAGAAGAAGGAACGCACCTACGCCACGGCCATCGTCCGCTATATCGACGAGTCCTTCTGCGATTCGGAGCTCTCCCTGGCCAGCATCGGCGAGAAATTTGGCATTTCCGACTCCTACGTCAGCCTCATCATCAAGGAAAAGCTCGGCATTCCCTTTGTAGACTATTTGGCGCGCCGCCGCATCCAGCGCGCGCAGGAACTGCTCCTCAATACGGATATGGCGGTGGCGGACATCGGCAGACAGACGGGGTATCCCAACGCGCATACCTTCATTCGCGCCTTTAAGCGCGTCACAGGCACCTCGCCGGGCAAGTGGAAGACTTCCCATTTGGAATGAGGCGCGGCGATTGACAAAGGGAAGTGGGCATTGCATAATGGAGAAAAGCGCGTCTTTGAGGGAGGGCGGTTTTGATGGACTTTGTTTGCGCGTACCGGTCGCCGCTGGGGGACCTGATGCTTGCCAGCGACGGCGAGGCGCTCGTGGGCCTGTGGTTCGAGGGGCAGAAGTATTTTGGCCGCGGGCTGGAGGGCGAGGGGGAGCGGGCGGCGCTGCCGGTGTTCGCGTCCGCCGCGCGCTGGCTCGACCAGTATTTTGCCGGCCGCGACCCCGGCTTCTGCCCGCCGCTGCGCCCGCGCGGCACGCCATTTCAGCGGGAAGTGTGGGAGATCCTGCGCATCATCCCCTTTGGCAGCACGCGCACCTACGGCGACATCGCCGCGCAGATCGCCCGGCAGCGGGGCCTTGCGCGCTTTTCCGCCCAGGCGGTCGGCAGCGCCGTGGGCCGCAACCCGATCTCCCTGTTCATCCCCTGCCACCGCGTGGTCGGCGCAGACGGCAGCCTCACCGGCTACGCCGGCGGCTTGGACAAAAAGCGCGCCCTCCTGCGCCTGGAGGGCGCGCAGGGCTTTTCGCAAATCTGATTCTATTTGACAAGGAGGGATCCTCATGCAGTTTGCGCGCACATCTCCGGAATCTGTCGGCATTTCTTCCTCCGCCATACTGGACTTTCTGCGCCGCGCGCGGGAAGCCTGCGTGGAAATGCACGGCCTGATGATCCTGCGCCACGGCAAGGTCTGCTTTGAAGGCTGGTGGAAGCCCTACGCCCCGCAGTACAAGCACAGTATGTTCTCCTTTTCCAAGACGCTCACCGCCACGGCCATAGGCTTTGCCGAGCAGGAGGGGATTTTGACGCTGGAAGAGAGGCTCGTGGACATCTTCCCCGATCTTTGCCCGGAGGACCCGAGCGAAAACCTGCAAAAGGCGGACATCTACAGCCTGCTTACGATGAGCTGCGGCCACGAGACGGAGATCTCCCGCGAGGAGGACGCAAGCCCCGACTGGATCGCCGCCTTCCTGCGCCACGAGTTCAAGTACGCGCCCGGCACCATGTTCCAGTACAACACCCCCGGCACCAACATGCTCGCCGCCATACTCCAGCGCAAGACGGGCCAGACGGTGAGCGAGTACCTGGAGACGCGCCTCTTCTTGCCGCTTGGCATCGAGGGCGCGCGCTGCCTCAAGCTCGCCGACGGCGTGGAGCGCGGCGGCTCCGGCTTCTTCCTCTCCACCGAGGACATGGCCCGCCTGGCGCAGTTCTACCTGCAAAAGGGCGTGTGGGAGGGCCGGCGCCTGCTGCGCGAGAGCTGGTTCGACCGCGCCAGCGCCTGCCAGATCGCCACCGTCAACCCCGTCTTTTCCAACCACGACTCCAACTGGCGCTGCGGCTACGGCTTCCAGATGTGGCGCTGCATCCCCGAAGGCGTCTACCGCATGGACGGCGCCTACGGCCAGTTCGGCGTCGTTTTCCCGGCGAAGGACGCGGTCGTGGCCATCAATTCCGCCTCCGTCTATCCGGACGATCTGCTCAACATACTCTGGGACACGCTGCTTCCCGCCATGCGCGACGAGCCCCTGCCCGAGGACGCGCAGGCCGCTGCAGCGTGCAGACGCGCCCAGCAGAGCCTGGCGCTGCCCCAGCCCTGGGGCGTCCGCTGCCGCGCGGGCGAGAGCGCCTTCGGCAGCAGGACCTACCGCGCCCAGCCGGGGACGCCCGGGCTTGCCGGGCTCATCGGCGGCATGGGCCTGCATCCGCTGCCCGTCGCGCCCCTGCAGGCGCTGACGCTGGCGTTCGGCGAGACGGAAGCCCTGCTCACCGCCGTGGAGGCGGGGGAGAAGAAGACCCTGCGCGTCGGGCTGTGCGGCGAGCCGCTGCTGACCGCGCTCGACGGCCGCCCCTACGCCGCCGCCGGCGCCTGGCGCGGCGCGGACGTCTTTGAGATCGCCGCCCGCTGCCCGGAGTTCGTCTCCGGCTCCACGCTGCGCTTCCACTTCCGCAAGGATGGATCGGCGCTCGCCGTCACGCCCGCCCTGCCCACGGAGGGCGAGACCACCTTCTTCCTCCCGCTTGCGGAAGACCCGCGCGCCTAAAACAAAAGACACAGCGGTCCGGATCCGAATAGATCCGGGCCGCATTTTATGTGCTTCGGCGGCGCACGAGCGCCGTGCTCACCTCGATCTTCAGCGGCGGCGCGAGCGACTCGCATAGCGGCATATCGTCAAAGCCCACCACCGCGACGTCCTCCGGTATGCGGCACCCCGCCTCGCGCAGCGCGGCGATCGCCCCCGCCGCCAACAGATCGTTGTCGGCAAAATACCCGTCCGCCATAGCTTCTCCCGCCTGCAGCAGCGCCTTCATGTCCGCATACGCCCCTTCCTGCGAGGGCGCCAGCGCGTGCACCGGAC
>CALWKN010000029.1 GCA_944381265.1 uncultured Clostridia bacterium | reverse complement strand
CCGTAGGAACCGTTTCCGGTATCCGGCGCGTTGTGCGCGCAGCGCGCGGCGCGCCGGATGTCACTCGAAAAAATGCAAACTTGCATTTTTTCGAAGCGTGTCGACTTTGTCGACACGCTCAGAGCTTCACCAAACGGCGAAGCTCTTTTTTGTCTTTCGGGGGAGACGCTTACACGTTGACCTCGGCCTGGAAGGCGACGTCGCCCTCGCGGTCGAACACGGGCTGGATGCAGTCGCGCAGGAACTCGTCCACCTGCTGCGGGCAGCGGCCGATGTAGAGCTTGGGGTCGAGCACGGCCGCGAGCTGCTCGCGCGTCATGCCAAATGCCTGATCGCCCGCCAGGCGGTCCATCAGGTCGCAGGGCGCGCCCTCCTCCTTCATGCGGCGCGAGGCCTCCATGGAGTGCTGGCGGATGCGCTCGTGCAGGGCCTGGCGGTCGCCGCCGCGCTTGACCGCCTCCATGAGTATGTTCTCCGTGGCAAGGAAGGGCAGGAACTCGCGCAGGCGCGTCTCGATGATCTTGGGATAGACCACCATGCCGTCGCTGACGTTGATGTAGAGGGAGAGCACCGCGTCCGCCGCAAGGAACGCCTCGGACAGGGACAGACGCCGGTTGGCGCTGTCGTCCAGCGTGCGCTCCAGCCACTGGGTGGAGGCGGTCATGGCCGGGTTCTCCATCAGGGAGAGGATGTAGCGCGACAGCGAGCAGATGCGCTCCGAACGCATGGGGTTGCGCTTGTAGGCCATGGCCGAGGAGCCGACCTGGTGCTTCTCAAAGGGCTCCTCCATCTCGCGCATGTGCTGCAGCAGGCGCAGGTCGTTGCCGAAGCGGTAGGCCGACTGGGCGATGCCGCCCAGCACGTTCAGGACCCGCGAGTCCAGCTTGCGCGGGTAGGTCTGCCCGCTCACCGGGAACACGCCCGGCAGCCCCATCTTCTCCGCGATGCGCGCGTCGAGCTGACGCACCTTCTCCTGGTCGCCGTCAAAGAGGTCGAGGAAGGAGGCCTGCGTGCCCGTGGTGCCCTTGGAGCCCAGCAGCCGCAGCTGCCCCTGCATGTAGCACAGGTCCTCGTAGTCCATCAGCAGGTCCTGCATCCAGAGCGTAGCGCGCTTGCCCACGGTCACGGGCTGGGCCGGCTGCAGGTGCGTGTAGCCGAGCGTCGGCAGGTCGCGGTACTCCTTGGCAAAGCGGGCCAGATTGCGCAATACCTTTACGAGCTTGTGGCGGATGAGCTCCAGGCCCTCTTTCAGGATCAGCACATCGGCGTTGTCCGTCACATAGCAGGACGTGGCGCCCAAATGGATGATGCCCTTGGCGCCGGGGCAGACCACGCCGTAGGCGTAGACGTGGGCCATGACATCGTGGCGGATCTCCTTTTCCTTGGCCGCCACGCACTCGTAGTCGATGTCGTCCACGTGCGCTTTGAGCTCGTCCACCTGCGCCTCGGTGATGGGGAGCCCGAGCTCCTTCTCCGTCTCGGCCAGGGCCACCCACAGCCGCCGCCACAGTCCGTAGCGCTTGTCGTTGGAGAAGAGGTGCAGCATCGCCGGCGAGGCATAGCGCCCGCCAAGCGGGCTCTGATAGGTCGCGTTCGGGTTGGTCATGTCGAAAACGCCCTCCCTGCATGGTTTCGTGTGTGAAAAGCCGTACATTTCACCTTTCATTATAAAGCGCCGCCGCCGGGGCTGTCAACGAATGTTTCGGTTAAAAATCCTCGCCGCCCTGCGGAAAAAATCCGAACATTCGGGAAATCTATGCGCTTTCTGTACGGAAATTTTAACTTGCGCGGCGCAGGGGCTTACGGTACAATGAGCTTGTATGAGGGGGAGAAGCGCCCCCGTCCGCAAGGAAACGACAAAAGGCGCGGGGCCGCGCCCCGCAAGGGAAAAGGAGACGTGGAAACATGAGCAAGAAGGTTGCGGTCATCATGGGCAGCGATTCGGACCTGCCGGTGGTCAAGGGCTGCATAAAGACGCTGAAGAGCTTTGGCATCGAGACGGAGGTGCGCGTGCTCTCGGCGCACCGCACGCCGGCGGAGGCGGCGGAGTTCGCCGCGGGCGCGCGGGAGCGGGGCTTTGGCGTGCTGATCGCCGCGGCGGGCAAGGCGGCGCACCTGGCCGGGGCCCTGGCGGCGCGCACGACGCTGCCGGTCATCGGCATCCCGGTAAAGTCCTCTACGCTCGACGGCCTGGACGCGCTGCTCTCCACCGTGCAGATGCCCAAGGGCATCCCGGTGGCGACGGTGGCCATTGACGGGGCGGAGAACGCCGCCTATCTGGCCCTTGAGATGCTCTCCATCGAGGATGGGGCCGTAGCGGAGAAGCTCCTTGCCTATAAGCAGGAGATGGAGCGGCAGATCCTGGAGAAGAACGCGGCGCTGCAGGACGCGGTGCGCGAACTGTAAGACGTTTTTTCCCTTGACAGCAGGAAGGATGGCAACATGAGCGAGCAGAAACTGCACGAGGAGTGCGGCGTATTCGGCATTTACTCCGAGCGGGACGACCAGAACGTGGCCACGAGCGCCTACCTTGCGCTCTACGCGCTGCAGCACCGCGGCCAGATGAGCTGCGGCATCGCGGTGGGCAACCACGGCGTGATCAAGAGCTACAAGGACAACGGCCTGGTGCCGGAGGTCTTCTCCCGCGACGTGCTCTCGTCCCTGGGCGACGGCCACATCGCCGTGGGCCATGTGCGCTACGGCACGCAGGACAACGCCGACCGCGCCAGCGCCCAGCCGATGGTGGTGCGCCATGTGCGCGGCAATATCGCGCTGTGCTTCAACGGCCAGCTGACCAACGCGCGCGAGCTTCGCCGGGAGCTGGAGCTCTCCGGCGCGATCTTCCACACCAACAACGACTGCGAGGTCATCGCCTACGTCTTTACGCGCGAGAGGCTGAAGGCCGACTCCACCGAGGAAGCGCTGGCCGCGACGATGAAGCAGCTGCGCGGCGCCTATTCCATCGTCATGATGAGCGCCAAGAAGCTGCTGGCCTGCCGCGACCCGCAGGGCTTCCACCCCCTGTGCATCGGCCGCAGGGAAGGGCAGATCATCTTCGCCTCGGAGACCTGCGCGCTCTCCACGCTCAACGCCGAGATCGAGCGGGACGTTCGGCCCGGCGAGATCGTGGTGGCAAGCGCCGACGGCCTGACCTCGATCCCGACGATGTGCGGGCAGAAGGGCGGCCTTTGCGTCTTTGAGTTCGTGTACTTTGCCCGCCCGGACTCCGTCATCGACGGCGCGGGCGTGCACGAGGCGAGAAAGCGCGCCGGCGCGTTCCTGGCGCTGGAGCACCCGGTGAGCGCGGACGTGGTGGTCGGCGCGCCGGACTCCGGTTTGGACGCGGCCCTTGGCTACGCGCATCAGTCCGGCATCCCCTATGAGATGGGCTTCATCAAGAACCGCTACGTGGGCCGCACGTTCATCGAGCCCACGCAGAAGATGCGCGAGGACGCCGTGCGCATCAAGCTCTCGGCGATCAAGAGCGTGGTGAGCGGCAAGCGCGTGGTGCTGGTGGACGACTCCATCGTGCGCGGCACGACCGTGGCCCGCACGGTGCGCCTGCTGCGCGAGGCCGGCGCCACGGAAGTGCACATGCGCGTCTCCTCCCCGCCCTTTACCCATCCCTGCTACTTTGGCACCGACGTGCCCAGCGAGGACAAGCTGCTCGCCTGCCGCCTGCACTGCGACATCGAGGCCATGGCCAAGGAGATCGGCGTGGACTCCCTGGGGTACCTGACCGTGGAGGACACGCGCAAGATCGCCGTGGGCTGCGGCGTGGACTTCTGCGTCGGGTGCTTCACCGGCGAGTACCCCTGCCAGCCGCCAGCCCCCCAGCCCGAGGACAAGTTTGCCCAGCCCTACTGCTGCGGCGGCTGCAAAGAAGAATGATGGATCCGGCCGTGCCGGCGCTTGCCGGCATGGCCGCGCGTGCTTTGCGCTTACTTACGATAAGGAGGATTGCCATATGAACCCCAACAGCCATTCCGAGAGCTACAAGGCCGCGGGTGTGGACGTGACCGCCGGCTACCGTGCGGTGGAGCTGATGAAGGAGCACGTGCGCCGCACGCGCACGCCGCTGTGCCTGGACACCATCGGCGGCTTCGGCGGCCTGATGGCGCTGGACTTAAAGGAAACCCCCGACCCCGTGCTGGTCTCCGGCACAGACGGCGTGGGCACGAAGCTGAAGCTGGCCTTCCTTGCGGACAAGCACGACACGGTGGGCATCGACTGCGTGGCCATGTGCGCAAACGACGTGCTCTGCGCCGGGGCAAAGCCCCTGTTTTTCCTTGACTACATCGCCTGCGGCAAAAACGTGCCCGAGCGCATCGCCGAGATCGTCTCCGGCGTTGCCGAGGGCTGCGTGCAGGCCGGCTGCGCGCTGGTCGGCGGCGAGACGGCGGAAATGCCCGGCTTCTACCCGGAGAAGGAGTACGACCTTGCGGGCTTCTGCGTGGGCGTGGTGGACAGGAACCGCATACTGGACAAGGCGCGCGTGCAGCCCGGGGACAAGATCATCGGCCTTGCCTCCTCCGGCGTGCACTCCAACGGCTTTTCGCTGGTGCGCAAGGTGTTCGACATCCGGGAGGAGAACCTTGATGCGCTGCAGGAGAAGGACGAGGCGCTGGGCACGAGCCTGCTGGAGGCGCTGCTCACCCCGACGCGCATCTATGTAAAGTCCGTGCTGCCGCTGCTCGGCGGCGCCGAGGTGCACGCCCTTTGCCACATCACCGGCGGCGGCTTCTACGAGAACATCCCGCGCGCCCTGCCCGAGGGCCTGAGCGCCTCCATCCAGAAGTCCTCCTACCGCGTGCCCGCCATCTTCCGCAAGATTCAGGAGGCGGGCGGCATCCCGGAGCGCGATATGTACAACACGTTCAACATGGGCATCGGCATGTGCGCGGTTGTCGCGCGCAAGGACGCTGACAAGGCGCTCAGCCTCTTGGAAAAGGCGGGGGAGAACGCCTGGATCATCGGCGAAGTGATCTCCGGTGGGGAGGGCGTTGTGCTGTGGTAAAGATCGGCGTGCTCGTCTCCGGCGGCGGGACGAACCTGCAGGCCCTGCTGGACGCGCAGGCGCGCGGCGAGCTCGGCCCGGGGGAAATCGCCCTGGTCGTCTCCAACCGCAAGGCCGCCTACGCTTTGGAGCGGGCCAGGAACGCCGGGGTAAAGACGGCGGTGCTGTCCAAGGTCATGGAGCCGGACCCGGCAAAATACGACGAAAAGCTGTGCGGGATCCTTGCGGAAAACGGCGTGGAGATGCTGGCCCTGGCCGGGTTCCTGGGTATCGTGGGGGAAAAGGTGCTGGCGGCCTACCCGGAGCGCATCGTCAACATCCACCCGGCGCTGATCCCATCCTTCTGCGGCAAGGGTTTTTACGGCCTGCGCGTGCACGAGGCGGTGCTGGCGCGCGGCTGCAAGGTGACCGGCGCCACGGCGCACCTTGTGACCGCGGGCGTGGACGAAGGGCCGATCCTGCTGCAAAAGGCGGTGGAGGTGCGGGAGGGCGACACGCCGGAGATCCTGCAGCGCCGCGTGATGGAGCAGGCGGAGTGGGAGATCCTGCCCCGCGCCGTGCGGAAAATCGCGGAAACTATCGAGGAGGAAAAGCGGAAATGAAGCGTTTTGCAGAAGCTCTGCGGGAGAACACCTATCCCGGGCGCGGCATCGCCCTGGGCAAGAGCGCGGACGGGAAGTCCGCCGTCATCGCCTATTTCATCATGGGTCGGTCGGTCAACAGCCGCAACCGCGTCTTCGTCATGGAGGGCGAGGCGCTCAAGACCCGCGCCTTTGACGAGAGCAAGCTGGTCGATCCCTCGCTGATCATCTACGCGCCGGTGCGCGTCCTGGGCGACGCCACGATCGTGACAAACGGCGACCAGACGGACACCATCTGCGACGCGCTGCGCGTCGGCGGCGACTTTGCCTCCGCCCTGCGCACGCGCGCCTTTGAGCCGGACGGCCCGAACTGGACCCCCCGCATCAGCGGCATGGTGCGCGTGCGCGGCGGCAAGGCGTTCTACGCGCTCTCCATCTTAAAGGCCGGGGACGCGCAAGGCTCTTTCTGCGAGCGGCAGTTCTTTGAGTACGAGGACTGCAAGGCGGGGACCTGCCTGTTCCTGCACACCTACGCCAGCGACGGCGATCCCATCCCAAGCTTTGCCGGCGAGCCGGAAAAGCTCGCGATCTCCGGCGATATCGACGAATTCACCAGGGAGACCTGGGAAGCTCTTAACGCCGACAACAAGGTCTCTCTCTTTGTGCGCTACATCGATCTTATGAGCGGCAAGACGGAAGACCGCATCGTCAACAAGAACGTGTAAGGAGGAAACGAGCGTGAACGAACTGCAACTCAAGTACGGCTGCAACCCGAACCAGAAGCCCTCGCGCATCTTCATGGCGGACGGCTCCGCTCTGCCGGTGGAGGTGCTCTGCGGCCGCCCCGGCTACATCAACTTCCTGGACGCGCTCAACGGCTGGCAGCTGGTCAAGGAACTGAAGGAGGCCACCGGGCTTCCGGCGGCGACCTCGTTTAAGCACGTCTCCCCGGCGGGCGCGGCGGTGGGCCGCCCGCTCTCGGATGTGGAGCGCAAGATGTACTTTGTGGGCAAGCGGGAGCTCACGCCCCTTGCCTGCGCCTACGCCCGCGCCCGCGGCGCGGACAGAATGTCCTCCTTCGGCGACTTCATCGCCCTGTCCGACGTCTGCGACGAGGCCACGGCGCACCTGATCTCCATCGAGGTCTCCGACGGCGTCATCGCCCCCGGCTACACGGAGGAAGCGCTGGAGATCCTAAAGGCCAAGCGCAAGGGCGGCTACAACGTCATACGCATCGACCCCGATTACCGCCCCGACCCCATCGAGCGCAAGCAGGTCTTCGGCGTCACCTTCGAGCAGGGCCGTAACGAGCTTAAGATCGACCGCGAGATGTTCAAGAACATCGTCAGCCGCAACAAGGAGCTGACGGAGGAGGCGCTGATTGACCTGCAGATCGCGATGATCACCCTGAAGTACACGCAGTCCAACTCCGTCTGCTACGTCTACAACGGCCAGGCCATCGGCATCGGCGCCGGCCAGCAGAGCCGCATCCACTGCACGCGCCTTGCGGGCGGCAAGGCGGACAACTGGTTCCTGCGCCAGCACCCCAAGGTCCTCGGCCTGCAGTTCCAGAAGGGCCTGGGCCGCGCCAACCGCGACAACGCCATAGACCTTTACATCGGACCGGAGTGGCGCGACGTGCTGAACGACGACTGGGAAAAGACGTTCGCCGTGCGCCCCGAGCCGCTGACCGAGGAGGAGAAGCGCGAATGGCTTGACCAGGTCTCCGGCGTGACGCTTGGCTCTGACGCCTTCTTCCCCTTTGGCGACAACATCGAGCGCGCCTTTAAGTCGGGCGTCAAGTACGTGGCCGAGCCCGGCGGCTCCATCCGCGACGACGCGGTCATCGCCGCCTGCGACAAGCACGACATGGTGCTCTGCTTCACCGGCATCCGCCTGTTCCACCACTAAAAGGAGGCGCTGTATGGATATACTCGTCATCGGCGGCGGCGGGCGCGAGCACGCCATCATCCGCAAGATCAAGGAGAGCCCCCTGTGCGGCACGGTCCACTGCGCGCCCGGCAACGGCGGCATCGCGGCGGACGCCGTCTGCCACCCGGAAGTAAAGGCGACCGACATCGAGGGCGCGGTGCGCCTGGCAAAGGAGCTGAAGGTCGGCCTCGTCGTCGTGGCGCCGGACGATCCGCTGGTGCTGGGCATGGTCGACGCGCTGGAGGAGGCGGGCATCCCCGCCTTCGGCCCGCGCAGGAACGCCGCCGTCATCGAGGGCAGCAAGGCCTTTGCCAAGGACCTGATGCGCCGCTACCGCATCCCCACGGCGGGCTACGAGGTGTTCACCGAAGTGGAGCCGGCGCTTGCGTATCTCAGAAAGAAAAACGCCTACCCGGCGGTGATCAAGGCCGACGGCCTGGCCCTTGGCAAGGGCGTCATCATCGCCAAGGACGAGCGCGAGGCGGAGGAGGCCGTGCGCTCCATGCTCGAGGGCGGCAAGTTCGGCGACTCCGGCCGCCGCATCGTGATCGAGGACTTCCTCTCCGGGCCGGAGGTCTCGGTGCTGGCGCTGACCGACGGCAACGTGGTGCGCCCGCTGGTCTCCTCCATGGACCACAAGCGCGCGTGTGACAACGACGAGGGCCTGAACACCGGCGGCATGGGCACCATCGCCCCCAACCCCGCCTACACGGACGAGGTGGCCGCCAAGGCCATGGAACGCATCTTCGTGCCCACCATCCGCGCCATGAACAGCGAGGGCCGTCCGTTTTACGGCTGCCTGTACTTTGGCCTGATGGTGGTGGACGGCGAGCCCTACGTCATCGAGTACAACTGCCGCTTCGGCGACCCGGAGACGCAGGTGGTGCTGCCCATGCTGGAGGGGGACCTGCTGCGCGCGATGCTGGCGACGCGGGAGGGGACGCTCTCCTCCGTGCCGCTGCACACGCATCGGGGCGCCGCGGCCTGCGTGGTGCTGGCAAGCGGCGGCTACCCGGTGAAGTACGAGACGGGCAAGGAGATCCGCGGCCTGGACGAAAACGGCCAGATCGCGGGGAGCGAGGCCACGGTCTACCACGCCGGCACAAAGCGCGAGGGCGGCAAGTACCTCACCAGCGGCGGGCGCGTGCTGGGCGTCACATCGCGCGGCGAAACCTTGAGCGCGGCGGTGGCCGCGGCCTACCGCGCGGCGAAGGAGATCTCCTTTGACGGCATGCACTACCGCCGCGACATCGGCAGAAAGGCAGGGGCAAGCTATGGCGATTGACCGCATCTATGTGGAGAAGAAGCCCGAGCACGCGGTGGAAGCGGGCGCGGTGCTGCAGGACCTGCGCGCGGTGCAGGGCATTTCGAACCTCACGCGCGTGCGCATATTCAACCGCTACGACGTCGAGGGCCTGAGCAAGGCGGAGTTTGACACCGCCGTGCGCCTGGTGCTCTCCGAGCCGCAGCTGGACGACACCTACGAGCACCTGCCGCCGCGCCAGGCGGGCGAGCGGACGCTGGCGGTGGAGTACCTGCCCGGACAGTTCGACCAGAGGGCGGACTCGGCAGCGCAGTGCATCCAGTTCCAGACCTGCGGCGAGCGCCCCACCGTGCGCACGGCCAAGGTCTACGTCTTCTCCGGCGACGTCACCGACGCGCAGATGGAGCTGATCCGCAAGGCGCTGATCAACCCGGTGGAGGCGCGCGAGGCCTCCCTCGACCGCCCCACGACGCTGCAGGTCGATTACGACATCCCCACAACCGTGCAGACACTGGACGGGTTCACAAAGCTCGATACGGCGGGCCTTGCCGATTTTGTCCGCGACATGGGCCTTGCCATGGACGAGGATGACGCAGCGTTTTGCCAGGCCTACTTCCGCGACGAGGAGAAGCGCGACCCCACCATCACCGAGATCCGCATGATCGACACCTACTGGTCCGATCACTGCCGCCATACCACGTTCCTGACCGAGATCGACGGGGCGGAGATCGCCTCCCCCGCGGTGCAGGCGGCCTACGACCGCTACCTTGCGCTGCGCAAGGCGCTGAAGCGCGAGGAAAAGCCGGTGACGCTGATGGACATCGCCACCATGGGCGCGCGGGCGCTCAAGGCCGCGGGCCTCATCCCGGACCTGGACGAGAGCGAGGAGATCAACGCCTGCTCCGTGCGCATCCCCGTGGACGTAGACGGGCAGACGCAGGACTGGGTCCTGATGTTTAAGAACGAGACGCACAACCACCCCACCGAGATCGAGCCCTTCGGCGGCGCGGCGACCTGCCTGGGCGGCGCGATCCGCGACCCGCTCTCCGGCCGCTCCTACGTCTACCAGGCCATGCGCGTGACCGGCGCCGGCGACCCGACCGTCCCCTATTCCGCCACGCGCGAGGGCAAGCTGCCGCAGCGCAAGCTCACCACCACCGCCGCCGCCGGCTATTCCTCCTACGGCAACCAGATCGGCCTTGCCACCGGCTGCGTGCAGGAGATCTACGACGAGGGGTACGTCGCCAAGCGCCTGGAGATCGGCGCGGTGCTGGGCGCGGCGCCCTATGCCAACATCCGCCGCGAGCGGCCGCAGCCCGGCGACGTGGTGATCCTGCTCGGCGGCGCCACCGGCCGCGACGGCTGCGGCGGCGCCACCGGCTCCTCCAAGTCCCACACGGTGGAGAGCCTTGCCACCTGCGGCGCGGAGGTGCAAAAGGGCAACCCGCCCGAGGAGCGCAAGCTGCAGCGCCTCTTCCGCGACCCGCAGGTGACGCGATGCATCAAGCGCTGCAACGACTTTGGCGCCGGCGGCGTGTCGGTGGCCATCGGCGAGCTTGCCGACGGTCTTGCCATCGACCTTAATGCCGTGCCGCGCAAGTACGACGGCCTGGACGGCACGGAGCTTGCCATCTCCGAGTCGCAGGAGCGCATGGCCGTGGTCGTGGCGCCCGAGGACGCCGAGGCGTTCATCGCCGCGGCGAACAAGGAGAACCTCTCGGCGGTGGTCGTGGCCGTGGTGGCGGAGGAGCCGCGCCTGACCATGACCTGGAACGGCCGGGACATCGTCTCCGTCAGCCGCGAGTTCCTAAACTCCAACGGCGCGCCCAAGCACACGCGCGTAACGGTTGGCGAGGGCAAGGCGCCCGCGCACGGCTTTGCCGGCAAGACCTGGCAGGAGAAGTGCCTTGCCATGGTCTCGGACCTCAACGTCTGCTCGCAGAAGGGCCTGTCCGAGCGCTTTGACTCCACCATCGGCGCGGGCACCGTGCTCATGCCCTTTGGCGGCGCGCGCCAGCTCACCCCCTCCCAGGCCATGGCCTGCAAGATCCCGGTGCTGGAGGGCGAGACCACGACCTGCTCTCTCATGGGCTGGGGCTTTGACCCGGTGCTCTCCAAGGCCGATCCCTTCCGCGGCGCGATGCTGGCGGTGGTGGACTCGGTGTCCAAGGTCGTGGCCGCCGGCGGCAGCCACGAGAAGTGCTGGCTCACCTTCCAGGAGTACTTTGAGCGCACCAAGGGCGATCCCAAGCGCTGGGGCCTGCCCTTCCAGGCGCTGCTGGGCGCGCTGGAGGCGCAGATGCGGCTGCGCATCGGCTCCATCGGCGGCAAGGACTCCATGAGCGGCTCCTTCGAGGACCTGGACGTGCCGCCGACGCTGGTGTCCTTCGCCGTCTCCACCAGCAAGAGCGACGCCGTCGTCTCCACGGAGTTCAAGGCCGCCGGGCACAAGGTCGCCCTGCTGCGCGCCGAGACGGGCGAGGACGGCTACCCGGACTTTGACTCGGTGCTGTCCGTCTACAGCCGCCTGGAGGACCTGATCAAGCTCAAGAAGGTGCACGCCTCCTGGGTGGTCGGCTTTGGCGGCGTGGCCGAGGGCCTGTTCAAGATGGGCCTTGGCAACCGCATCGGCTTCCGCTTCACCTGCGATTTGGACGATGAGGCGCTGTTCTGCCCCCAGCCCGCCGCCTTCCTGCTGGAGATGGACGAGGTGCCGCAGGGCCTTGTGGAGATCGGCGAGACCACGGAAGCGTACGAGTTTGCCTTCCGCGGGGAGACGCTCTCTCTAAATGAGCTGCAAAAGCCCTACGAAGCCCGGCTCCAGGGCGTCTTCCCCTACCTTGCGCCGACCAAGGACGAGGAAAAGCCCACGGCCTACCGCGCCACCGGCAAGGTGACGCCGCCCGCGCCCCTGCACAAGACGGCGCGCCCGCGCGTGCTCATTCCCGTCTTCCCCGGCACCAACTGCGAGTACGACACCGCCCGCGCCTTTGCCCGCGCCGGGGCCGTGCCGGAGACGCTGGTCATCCGCAACCGCAACGCGCGCGACATCGAAGAGAGCATCGCCGCTTTCGCGGAAAAGGCGAAAAACGCGCAGATCATCGCCCTGCCCGGCGGCTTCTCCGGCGGCGACGAGCCGGAGGGCTCGGCCAAGTTCATCACCTCCTTCCTGCGCAACCCGCAGTGCACCGACGCCGTGCACGACCTGCTGCAGGCCCGCGACGGCCTGATGCTGGGCATCTGCAACGGCTTCCAGGCGCTGATCAAGCTCGGCCTTGTGCCCTTTGGCAAGATCGTGGAGACGGACGCCTCCTGCCCGACGCTGACGTTCAACGCCATCGGCCGCCACCAGTCCATGCTGGTGCGCACGCGCGTCGCCGCCAACAAGAGCCCCTGGCTGATGCACATGAACGTGGGCGACATCCACACCGTGGCCATCTCCCACGGCGAAGGGCGCTTTGTCGCCAGCGACAAGATGCTGCGCGACCTGGCGCTTGGCGGCCAGATCGCCACCCAGTACGTCGACCTTGCCGGCGAGCCGACGCAGAATGTCCGCTTTAACCCCAATATGTCGGTCGAGGCCATCGAGGGCATCACTTCCCCCGACGGGCGCGTCCTTGGCAAGATGGCGCACTCCGAGCGCATGGGCCAGGGCCTGTACAAGAACGTCCCCGGCGACCGCTTCCAGGACATCTTCCGCGGCGCGGTGGACTACTTCTCGCTGTAAAACTCGGCGCGTAGGCCGCCGGGATCGGCCCGCAGAGGAATGCTCTGCGGGCCTGGTCTGTATGGAAAAAAAGCGCATCCCTTTCGGGCATTTGGCGGGCAAAGACGGCGGAAAGGCTGCGTTTATGCAGGGGAAATGCATATATGCAGCGCGAGGGTGAACTTGCTGTAAAATCACGCGGTTTGGCTTGCGAATCTCCGGGGGAAGGGCTATACTGTAGGGGTAATTTTTATGCAGACAAAGGAGAGGATTTTCCGATGAAGAAGACTGCAAAGATACTGGCGCTGCTGTGCGCGGCGCTGCTGGCGGTGCTGGCCTTTGCCGGCTGCAGCGCGCCGGCGGAGGAGCCGACGGCCACCGAAGCCCCCGCTGCTACCGAGACCCCGGCCGAGGAGCCGGCGGCTACCGAGACGCCCGCCGAGGAGCCCGCGGCGGAGGAGAGCCCCGCTGCCAGCGAGGAGCCGGCGGCGGAGACCCCGACACTGGACGCCATCCGCGAGCGCGGCCAGCTGATCCTGGGCACCGAGAGCACCTACCCGCCCTTTGAGTTCATCGTCATGGAGAACGGCGCCAGCGTCACGGTGGGCTTTGACGTCTCCCTTGCGCAGGCCGTCGCCGACAAGCTGGGCGTGGAGCTGGTCACCTCCGAAATGGCCTTTGACTCCCTGATCCCGGCGGTGCAGGCGGGCAATGTGGACATCGCCGCCTCCATCACCCCCACCGAGGAGCGCATGCAGGCCGTGAACTTCTCCGAGAACTACTACGACACCACCAACGTCTTTGTCGTGCGCAAGGGCGAGGAGGGCAACTTCACCGCCAAGGAGAGCTTTGACGGCAAGACCATCGGCGCGCAGATGGGCACGGCCCAGAACACGCTGGTCGTCGAGGACATGACCAACGCCCAGAGCCTGCTCCTGCCCAAGACCACGACCCTGATCCAGGAGCTCAACACCGGCAACATCGACGCCATCTGCCTGGAGAAGCCGGTTGCGGACATCTACGTCGCGGCCTACCCGGACGACCTTGCGGTCTGCTCCTATGAGGTGCCCGTCGAGGGCGGCGGCGTGGCCGTGGCCATCGCCAAGGACAACACCGACCTGCTGGAGTTCGTCAACGAGGTCGTCATCGAGATGAAGGAAAACGGCGAGATGGATCGCATCTACCAGGAAGCCTGTGAGCTTGCCATCGGCCAGATCGGCGAGGAGTAAGACTCCTTAGAATCACGACGTTTTTCCCCGGCGCGGACGCGGATCGGGCCTTGCCCAGGATCCGCGTCTTTGCCATGCGCGCGACATTTTGGCGGCAGAAAGGCGGCTTTGCATGGAACTCAACTTCAGCTTCTTGGGCAAATACTGGCCGATGTTCATCCGCGGCGCCGGAACAACGCTGATCCTGTCGGTGTTTACCGTCGTCATCGGCCTTATCGTGGGCATTGTGCTGGCGCTGATGCGCCTTGGCAAGTTCAAACCCATCTCCCTGATCTCGGCGGCCTACACGGAGTTCATCCGCGGCACGCCTTTGATGGTGCAGATCTTCTTCATCTTCTACGCCCTGCCGCAGATGGGGCTGAAGATCCCCCAGATCACCGGCCTGGGCTTTGACTTCCCGCGCTTTGCCTCCGGCATACTGGCCATGGGCCTCAACTCCGCCGCCTATGTGGGCGAGATCGTGCGCGCCGGCATACAGGCCGTGGACAAGGGCCAGACCGAGGCGGCGCGCTCCCTTGGCATGACCGGCTGGCAGACCATGCGCCATGTGGTGCTGCCCCAGGCTTTCAAGAACATACTCCCCGCCCTTGGCAACGAGTTTGTCACCGTGATCAAGGAGTCGTCCATCGTCATGACCATCGGCATCACGGAATTGATGTTCAATACCTCGCAGGTGTACTCCAGCTCCTTCCGCTACTTTGAGTCGCTGATCATCTGCGCCCTGGTCTACTTTGTGATGACGTTTACCACGTCCCGCCTGCTGGGCGTGATGGAGAGGAGGATGAAGCGCAGTGCCTGATAGCCTGAACAAGAACGACGTCATCCTGGAGGTCCGCGACCTTACGATGCGCTTTGGCAAGCTGGACGTGCTCAAGGGCGTGAACACCGTGGTGCGCCGCGGCGAGGTGATCGTGGTCATTGGCGCCTCCGGCGCGGGCAAGTCCACCTTCCTGCGCTGCCTGAACCGCCTGGAGATGCCCAGCAGCGGCGACATACTCTTTGAGGGCGAGTCCGTGGTGCACGCCGGGCGCAACCTCAACGCCCTGCGCGAGCGCATCGGCATGGTGTTCCAGCAGTTCAACCTCTTTAACAATTTAAACGTGCTGGACAACATCACCCTTGCCCCGACGCTTGTCAAGAAGGCGGACAAGGCCAAGGCCGAGGAGGAGGCGCGCGCGCTTTTGCGCCGCGTCGGCCTGGAGGACAAGGCCAGTGCCTTCCCGGCGCAGCTCTCCGGCGGGCAGAGGCAGCGCATCGCCATCGTGCGGGCGCTGGCCATGCACCCGGACGTCATGCTCTTTGACGAGCCCACCTCTGCCCTGGACCCGGAGATGGTGGGCGAGGTGCTCGACGTCATGCAGCGCCTGGCCGCCGACGGCATGACCATGGTCGTGGTCTCCCACGAGATGGGCTTTGCCCGCAAGGTCGCCAACCGCATACTCTTCATGGAGGACGGCGTCATCGCCGAGGATGGCAGCCCGGAGCAGATCTTCGAACACCCCAAGAGCGAGCGCCTGCGCGAGTTCCTCAGCAAAGTGCTGCACTAAGGCGCGGGCCGCCCCGGGAGGAAACGCCCTCCCGGGGACTTTTTCCCATGAGAAGAAAAGGAGATGCAAAGCGCAAATGGCAAAGACGGTTGGGCTGGTGCTGGAAGGGGGCGGGATGCGCGGCTCCTACACGCTGGGCGTGCTGGACGCGTTTCTGGACGCGGGGCGCTTTTTCCCCTATGTGATCGGCGTCTCGGCCGGGGCCTGCAACGCGGCCTCCTACGCCTCGCGCCAGCGCGGGCGCGGGCAGCGCATCGCCGAGACCTACGGCATGGACCGCCGCTACGTCAGCCCCCTGAACCTGCTCGGGCGCGGGCATTCGATGTTCGGCATGGACTTCATCTTCGGGGACATCCCCGATGCGCTCGACCCCTTTGACTACGAGACGTTCTACAACACGGGCGCGCGCCTTGTCATCGGCTGCACGGACGTAGAGAAGGGCGCGCCCCTTTACGCCGACACGCCGCCGCGGGAGACGCTCAACGATTACTTCCGCGCCTCCAGCTCCATCCCGCTCTTTTCGCCCATGGTGCGCGTGGACGGGCACTTGCTTCTTGACGGCGGCACCGCCGACCCGATCCCCTTTGCCGAGGCGCTGCGCAGCTGCGACAAGGTGGTCGTGTTCTGCACGCGCGAAAAGGCCTACGTCAAGAAGCCCACGCCCGCGCACTGGTTCTACCGCCGCGTGCTGCGCGACTACCCGCGCATGTGCCGCGTCTGCGAGGAGCGCCACGCGCTCTACAACGCGCA
>CALWKN010000028.1 GCA_944381265.1 uncultured Clostridia bacterium | reverse complement strand
CGGAGGCGATCAGGCCGGAGGCCAACACCAGCACCAGCGTATAGAGCAATATGGGGAGCGTTTTTTTCATAGTCGATCCGTCCTCCGTGTGGGGTATGGGGCGGCGCATCCGGCGGCAAAAGGGCGCGGCGCGCGCAGGGCCTTTCCCCTATTGTAAACCCTCCCCGGGGTTTTGTCCACCGCCTTCTTCTTGGGCCCTGCCCGTCAGGGCGCGTTTCTCTGCAGCTCGCCCACGCGGCCGAGCATGCGCAGCATCTTGAACGTGATGGCGTCGTCAAAGGCGCGCAGGTCCAGACCCGTGGCCTTTTGCACCTTGTCCAGGCGGTAGACGAGCGTGTTGCGGTGGATGAAGAGCTGGCGCGCGGCCTCGGAGACGTTGAGGTGGCACTCGAAGAACTTGTCGATGGTCTGGATCATCTCGTCGTTGAACACGCGGGCGTTCTTCTTATTGAAGAGCAGCTCGAAATAGCGGCGGGCGATCTCCGGCGGGATCTCGCACAGGAAGCGCTCGATGAGCAATGCGCGGTAGCTGTAGACCTTGCCGCCGGGGCGGAAGGCGCGGCCGATCTCCAGCGCGCGGCGGGCCTCGTGCAGCGACTGGCCCATGCGGCCAAGGCTTTGCTGCGTCTCGCCGATCCCGGCAAAGAGGCGGGCGCCGGTCTCCTCCATGACGGTCTCCATCACCGCCAGCACCAGCTCGTTGAGCTCGTCATAGTGCGTATTGTCCATGGCGCGCAGGAGCACGGTGCTGTTGCGGCCGATGCGCACGATCAAGTCGTTGCCGGAGGAAGAAAAGACCTCGCGCAGCGTGGCGGCGACGTCCTTTACGTCGCTCTCGCTCTGAAAGAGCACGGCGCAGCGCTGGCGCTCGATCTCAAGGCCGTGTTCCAGGGCCAGCGTCTCCAGCTCCGTGCCGTCCAGGCCGTCGAGCAGCACGCGGCGCAGCACCTCGTCGCGGTCCATGTTGCGGTCCACGGAGCGGGCCAGGGACGAGAGCAGGGCCGCCGTGAGCTGCAGCACCTCCCCGCCGCCGGGCAGGTAGAGCGGCAGGCCCACCACCAGGCCCTTGAGGTTGTTCAGGCGCAGATAGCGCATGGAGCCAAAGACCGCCGTGTCCTCCTCCCAGGAAAGGGAGACGATCTCCTCCTCGCGGATCTCGCGGTTCGATGCGGGGTAGACCTGCTCGCCGCCGGCGGTGTAGACGGTCACGGGCAGGTTGACGCCGGACAATGCCCGGTCGATCTGCTCATAGAAGCGCTCATCGATGCGCATGGGCGTGTTTCCTCCCTTTTTGCGGCCGCAGGCGGCAAAGAAAGTCGCCATGACAGGCGGACCTGCCATGGCGACGGTGCGTTTCGCTTTGCTTGCGGCGCTGTTGCTTAGCGGTTGAGAATCGTAGCCTCGGTGTCCACGTCGAAGAAGTGCAGGCGGTTGGCGTCCAGCGCGATCTTGATCTTGTCGCCGGCACGGGAGGTGGAGCGAGCGTCAACGCGGGCGATGAAGCTGATGCCGGTGTCGACGGTCTTGAGGTAGAGGTAGGTCTCGGAGCCCATCAGCTCGACGACCTCGACGTCCGCGTCGATGACGGAGTCGGGAGAGTTCTGGATGAACATCTCTTCGTCGTGCAGGTTCTCGGGGCGGATGCCCATCTTGACGGTCTTGCCCACGTAGGAAGGATCGGTCAGCTTCTTGATCTTGCCCTCGGGGACCTTGATGACGTTCTGGCCGAAGACCGCGAACACGTCGTTGCCGCGGCGCTCGAGCTTGACGTCGAAGAAGTTCATCTGCGGGGAGCCGATGAAGCCGGCGACGAACAGGTTGTTCGGGTAGTCGAACACGTTCTGCGGGGTGTCGACCTGCTGGATGAAGCCGTCCTTCATGGCGACGATGCGGGGGCCCATGGTCAGAGCCTCGGTCTGGTCGTGGGTAACGTAGATGAAGGTGGTCTGCAGGCGATGATGCAGCTTGGTGATCTCGGTGCGCATCTGCACGCGGAGCTTGGCGTCCAGGTTGGACAGAGGCTCGTCCATCAGGAAGACCTTCGGCTCGCGAACGATGGCGCGGCCCAAGGCGACGCGCTGGCGCTGACCGCCGGAAAGAGCCTTCGGCTTACGGGTGAGCAGGTGCTCGATGTCCAGGATCTTGGCCGCTTCCTTGACGCGGCGGTCGATCTCCGCCTTGGGGGTCTTGCGCAGCTTCAGACCAAAGGCCATGTTGTCGTAGATGGTCATGTGCGGGTACAGAGCGTAGTTCTGGAAGACCATCGCGATGTCGCGATCCTTGGGGGCCACATCGTTGACCAGCTTGTCGCCGATGTAGAGCTCGCCGTCGGAGATCTCTTCCAGACCGGCGACCATGCGCAGCGTCGTGGACTTGCCGCAGCCGGAAGGCCCGACCAGAACGATGAACTCCTTGTCTTCGATGTCCAGCGTGAAGTCAGAAACTGCGGTAACGCCGCCGGCATAGATCTTATAGATGTGCTGCAAGGAAAGGCTTGCCATGGTGAACTACCTCCTAGTTATTTTTCTGCTCGTGATGGCTTCCGTATCACTAAAGCTATTATATATGTTATGATTAAATTAATCTACTGTTTTTTTGCACAAAAATACGCCCCCGTTTTTTCGCACTCCACCGGAACTTCCCCTGTATTTCCGCGATGCGGAACATTCATTTCTTAATTGTTACATCTCTGTTACAACTGGCGCATCGCGGTGACGGGCGAGACGGCCGCGGCCCGCATGGCGGGGTAGACGCCGCTCACCGCGCCCACCAGGCAGGAAAAGGCCACGGATAAGAGCACGACAAGGACATGCGGGCTTGCGTCGATGCCGACGAGCGCTTCTCCAAGGCGCGTGAGCATAAGACCCAGCACAAGGCCGCCCAGCGCGCCAAGGCAGCCGTAGATGCCGGCCTCGCAGACGAACTGGGCGAAGATCTCCCCGTCCCGCGCGCCCAAGGCCTTGCGCACGCCGATCTCGCCGCGGCGCTCGCGCACGCCCGTCAGCAGCACGTTCATCACGCCCACGCCGCCGGTGAGCATGCAGATGCCGCCCACCACCGCAAGCACCAGGGAGACGATGCGCAGTATGCGCTCGGCGGAGACGATCTGCTCGGCCATGGAGGAGATGGTGAAGGCGTCGCCCGGCGCGTGCAGCGGGGCAAGGGCGGTCCTTGCGGCGCGGGCGGCGGCGGAGGTGGAGAGGTCGCCCACGCGCACGATGATCTCGCTGTAGCCCGCGTCGCCGCTGAGCAGGGAATAGGCCGCAAGCGGCAGGTAGACCTTCGGATTGCCGGAGGAGACGGCGTAGGCGGAGCGGTTGTCCGCCAGCACCCCGACGACCGTGTAGCGCGAGGCGCCGATCTGCACCTTTTTGCCCAGGCAATCCGCCGTGCCGAAGAGCTTTTGCGCCGCCTCGTCCTCCAGCACGGCGGCGCGCAGCAGGCCGTCCTCGTCCTGCGGGAGCAGGAAGCGGCCCTTTGCCAGCGTCAGGTTCTCAATCTGCGCGTAAGAAGCGGTGGTGGCCACGACCGCGCAGGTGAGGGACCGTGCGCCGTTTTTCGCCGTCAATGCGGCGTAGCGCACCGGCGCCACGGCCTCCCCCACCCGCTGCAGGGCGCGCACGTCGTCCGCGTCCAGGGGCAGGGCGTTGCCGGGCTTTTCCTCGATCCAGATGCGGTCCACGCCAAAGCGGTTCATCTCGCCGCGCACCTCGCGCACCGCGGCGATGCCCAGGGAGCCGATGGCGATGCAGGCGCCCACGCCTATGGACAGGCCCAGCACCGTGAGAAAGGCGCGGGGGCGGTTGCCGCGCAGGGCGCGCAGTGCCGCGCGCAGCGCATCCGCCGGCCTCATTCTCCCGCCTCCCCGAGGATCACGTCCGTGCCCAGCGGCGGGCCGGAGAGCAGCTGCACATAGAGCGCGTCGGACAGGCCCGTCTCCACCGGCACGCAGACCTCGCCCGCCTTCGTCAGCACGCGCAGCGTGCCGTCCGCCTGCAGCGCCTGCAGGGGGACGCTGGGGCCTTCCGCCGTGCGCAGGGGGATGGTGACGTCCACCTGCATCCCCTCCTCCAGCGCGGCAAGGCCGCCGCCCTCCAGGCGCAGCGCGTACTGCGCCGACGCGCCGGGCGCGTTCTCTATGGCGGCGATACGGGCCGAGAACGTCCTCTCCCCGCGCGCGACCTCCGCCTCCAGCCCCACGCGCACGTCCTCGCGCTGGCTCTCGGGCAGAAGCGCGGTGACGACGAGGTCCGCGGAGACGACGCGGCCGAGCTCCTCCCCCGCGTACACGCTCTGGCCCGCCTCCAGGGAAAACCCGCGCAGTATGCCGTCCGCCGGTGCCGTGATCGTGGCCAGCTGCAGCGCCGCCTCGGCGCGCTCGGCCGCGCTCTGCGCATCGTCGCCGTCCGCCCAAAGGAGGGGCAGCGCGTCCGCCTCCAGCTCCAGCAGCGCCTGGCCGGCCTGCACGCGCTCCCCCTCCTGCGCAAAGACGCGCGAGACCGTGCCCGGCAGCTGCGCGCTGACGGCGGCGCTGCGGGCGCAGGAGACGCTGCCCGTGATCTCGATCTCCTCATCGATGCGGCGCACCGCGATCTCGGTAAGGTCGTAGCGCGGCGCGCGCTCGGCCGTAAGGCACAGCGCCGCGCAAGTCAGCAGCGCCGCCAGGATCGTCAATCCCTTCTTCATCCGCATTTCCCCCTTTTCGCTGCTGTATTTTGCGCCGCGATCGCGCGCTTCATGCCAGCATAGCGGGCGGGAGATTTTGCAAAGCCGCGCGCCCTGTGGTATGATGAAGGGAGAGATGCGCCTTTTGCCGCGAAGGCGGCGCAGCGCGAAGAAAAAGGGGGAAGAGAGATGCGTCCCATCGTTTTGCCGGAGGAAAACAACTACGAAGCGCAGATGCGCGATCTCGTGCTGCCGGAGCTTGCGGCGGCGGCGCGCGAGGTGCCCTGCACGGGCGAGGGCGGCGCGGCGCTGAACGTGCGCCTGTATGCGCCAAAGGACGCGGCGCGCAGCATCGTGCTCTGCCACGGCTTTACCGAGAGCGAGGAAAAACTGCGCGAGCTGAGCTGGCTCTTCCTAAAGCAGGGCTACGCGGTCCTGGCCTACGACCACCGCGGGCACGGCCGCTCCGCCCGCGCGGTGCAGGACCCGAGCGTCGTGCACGTGGAGGCGTTTGAAGACTACGTGCGCGATCTAAAGCGCGTGGTAGAGGCGGCGCGACCGCTGCTGCCGGAGGGCCAGCCGGCGCTCTTTGGCCACTCCATGGGCGGGGGCGTCGCGGCGCGGGCGCTGGAGCTCTATCCGGATCTGTTCCGCCGCTGCGTGCTGCACGCGCCCATGCTGCGCATCAACACGCACGGCGTGCCGGAGCCCGTGGCCAAGGCCATCGCGCGCTTCTTCATCGCCATCGGCAAGGGGGACAGCCGCTTCTTTGCCCAAAGGCCCTACGACCCGCAGGAGCGCTTTGCCGACGGCTGCTGCACCAGCCCGGCGCGCTTTGCCTGGTACGCCGATCGGCGAAGGGAGGAGCCCTGCCTGCGCACCAACGCCGCCAGCTATCGCTGGATACTGGAGTCGCTGCAAAACTGCGACGCGGTGCTCAAGCCGGAGAACCTGCGGCGCGTGCGCACGCCGACCTTGGTCATACGGGCGGAACTGGACGCGCTGGTGCGGCCCGAGGGGCAGGACGCCTTCCTGCGCGGCGTGCCCTGCGCCCAACTTTACACCGTCCCAAACGTCAAGCACGAGATCTACCGCTCCACAAACGAGCAGCTCCTCCCCTATCTTGCCGAGATCTTCCGCTTCCTGGAGAAAGAATGAGCGCCGCCGCGGGCTCCCGAAGGACGCCCGCGCGGCGCGGGGTGAGGCGCGCGCAAAGAGGGGTCAGGCCCCTTCTTGCCCGGCGAGGAAGGCTTCGACCTCCTCTGCGGTCGGCAGGGAGGGCTGCGCGCCCAGGCGCGTGGTGGCCAGGGCCCCGGCGGCGCAGCCGTAGCGCACGGCCTCGCTAAGCGGCAGGCCGCGCAGATAGGCCACCGTCATGGCGGCGGTGAACGTGTCCCCGGCGGCGGTGGTGTCCACGGCCCGCACCGGGAAGGCGGGAACGAGGCGGGACTCCGTCGCCGTCAGCAGGTAGGCGCCGCGGCTGCCCATCTTGAGCACCACGTCCGCGCCGCCGCTGCGCGCGCGCAGCGCCTCCGCCGCCCGGCGCGCCTCCGCCTCGCTCTGCACGGGCAGGCCGGTCAGCGCCTGCGTCTCCGTCTCGTTGGGCGAGACGATGGCAAGGCCGCGCATCTGCTCCAGCGGGAAGCTGCAGGCCGGGCCCGCGTCCAGGATCACCGGTATGCCGCGTGCTTCCGCCTCGCGCCCGGCCAGCAGCACGATCTCCTGCGGGATCTCCAGCTGCAGCATCACCGCGTCCACGGGCTCCCGGAACATGGCGGGCACGTCCTCGGGGCGGATGCTGCGGTTGGCCCCGGCAAAGACGATGATGCTGTTCTCCCCGCTCGGCTGCACGAGTATGGGCGCGTAGCCCGTGGGCGCGTCCTCGGCGGTGCGCAGCAGGCGGTCGTCCACGCCCTCGCTCTGCAGGTTCTGCCGCAGGCTCCTGCCGTAGTCGTCGTCGCCGACGCAGCCGGCAAAGGACACCTGCGCCTTCAGGCGCGCCGCGGCCACGGCGGCGTTGGCGCCCTTGCCGCCGGGGGCGAAGGAATAGCCCAGGCCCAGCACCGTCTCGCCGGGCTGGGGGATGTGTTCGATGCGCGCCACCATGTCCATGTTGATGGAGCCGATGACGAGGATCTTCGGTCGATGTTCCGTGTATGCAGGCATGAAGAGCCACCTCGTTTCTGCGAGACTATGGCAACAGTGTAGCACAATCCCGCGGGGTTGGCAACGAGTTTGAAGGGAGGGCGGTTTTCCGATGCAGCAGAGGCTGTTCGGCATACTCCATCTGCTCCTGCTGCGCGGGCGCATGACGGCGGCGGAGCTGGCCGCGCACTTTGAGGTCTCCCCCCGCACGATCCGCCGCGACATCGACGCGCTGTGCGCCTGCGGCGTGCCGCTGTACGCCGAGCGCGGGCGGGGCGGCGGCGTGCGCCTTGTGGAGGGCTATGTGCTGAACCGCGCGCTGCTCAGCCGCCAGGAGCAGATCGACCTGCTGGCCGCGCTGCAGAGCCTGTCCGCCGCCCGCTACCCTTTGGACGGCGCGGTGCTGGACAAGCTCGGCGCGCTCTTTGGCGGGCGCGGCGCGCCGTGGATCGACGTGGACTTCTCCGACTGGAGCGACCTGCACCGCGGCCTGTTCCTCGACCTGCGGCGCGCGATCCTGGAGCAGCGCGTCGTCGCCTTTACCTATTACAACTCCCGGGGCGAGACGCGGGCGCGCACGGCGGAGCCGCTGCAGCTGCGCTTCAAGGGGCGCGCCTGGTACCTTATGGCCTTCTGCCGCGCGGCGCAAGATTTTCGCCTGTTTAAGCTTTCGCGGATGGAGGGCGTGCAGCTCCTGGAGGAGCGCTTTACGCGCAGCGCGCCGCCGCAGGCGGACGAGCCCCCGCCGCTGCCCGAATGCGAGGCGCCGGAGACGGTTCTGCGCGTCGACGCGAGCCTCACCTACCGCGTGCTGGACGAGTTCGAGCCCGGACAGCGGCAGCGCCAGCCGGACGGCAGCTTCCTCGTGCGCGTGCGGTATCCCGTGGACGCATGGCTGGTGGGCTACCTCCTCTCCTTCGGGCCGGAAGCGGAGGTGCTGGAGCCGCCCGGCCTGCGAAAGGCCGTGCGCGAGGCGCTGGAAAAAACCGCCGGGCGCTACGGAAAATAGGACGCGCTGCTGTCCGCTTTTCCCTGCTATACTGTTCCCGAAAGTCCATATAAGAAGGAGGGAACAGACATGGACCAGGGGAAGTTTTGCCAGAGCTGCGGCATGCCGCTGACGGGGCCCGAGCTGTGCGGCACGGAGGCGGACGGCGGAAAAAACGCGGACTACTGCCTCTACTGCTACAGGAACGGCGCCTTTGCGCAGGACTGCACGATGGAGGAGATGATCGACTTCTGCGCGACGATCTATGCGCGGGAGATGCCGGGCCTGAGCAAGGACGCGGCGCGCGCGCAGATGCGGGTCTTCTTCCCGCAGCTCAAGCGCTGGAAGCGGCCCTAAAGCCAGCGAAAAGCGGCCCCCTCTTTGCGGAGGGGCCGCTTTTCCATTTCTCTTAGGCCTTGAGCGTGACTTCCAGCACCGTGTCCACGGGGTCGGGCAGCAGGGGGCTGGGGCCGAGGTTGACAAAGACGGTGTCCGGGTAGTTGGCGGACATCCAGCTGTCGGAGATCTTGACCTCGGCGCCGGTGGCGAGCAGGCGCACCTTTTCGACCTGCTCGCGGCGCAGGCCCTCCAGGGGGATGTCGCCGATGGCGGCCTCGTAGATGTGGTAGTAGAGCTTGTCGCCGCTGCGGGTGATGCGGCCGTTCTCGGGCTTGGGCAGGCCGGCGTAGCCGCAGCCGTAGATGGAGTCGCCGTTCTTGCGCATCCAGCGGGCCAGCTCCAGCAGGATCTGCACGGACTCGTGCGGGATGCAGCCGCGCGCGTCCGGGCCGACGTTGAGCAGCAAATTGCCGCCCTTGCTCACGCACTCCACGAGCTTGTGCACGATCAGGGAGGCGGGCTTGAAGTTCTTGTCCGCGGCGCAGTAGCCCCAGTTGTTGTTCATGGTGATGCAGGCTTCCCAGACGGCGGGGTCGCCGTTTTCGTCCACCAGGCCCTTGGGCGGTATGATCTGCTCGGGGCTGACGAAGTCGCCGCTGTACTCGGTGGGGTTGGCCGTGAGCAGGGAGCCAAAGCCCGTGCCGCTGACCTCCAGGCGGTTGTCCAGTATCACGCCCGGCTGCAGGGAGCGCACCATGCGCACCAGGTCGCTGGCGCGCCACTTCTCCCCGGTCATGTCGTCGTAGGAGAAGTCGAACCACATGATGTCGATCTTGCCGTAGTTTTCGCACAATTCGCGCACCTGGCCGTGCATGTATTCGAGGTACTTGTCAAAGTCGTGCTTTGCGCCCTTGAAGGCCTCGTTGTCGCGCTCGGGGTGGTTGCGGTCGCCGTAGTGGGGGAAGTCCGGGTGGTGCCAGTCGATGATGGAGTAGTAGAAGCCGACCTTGATCCCTTCGGCGCGGAAGGCGTCCACGAACTCGCGCACCAGGTCGCGCCCGGCGGGGGTGTTGGTGGCCTTGTAGTCGGTGAGCTTGCTGTCAAAGAGGCAGAAGCCGTCGTGGTGCTTGGTGGTGAGCACGGCGTACTTCATGCCGGCCTGCTTGGCCAGGTAGGCCCAGGTCTTGGGGTCGTAGTCCACGGGGTCGAACTCGCGGAAGAAGGGCTCGTAGTCTTCCACGGAGATGCGCTCGACACTGCGCACCCACTCGCCCCGGGCGGGGATGGCGTACAGCCCCCAGTGGATGAACATGCCGAAGCGGTCGTGCTGGAACCACTGCACGCGCTTTTTGTAGGCTTCGCGGTCAAAGGTGAACATAGGTGTCTTCCCCCTTTCGCTTTTTTCAGCGCATATGCTCCTTGACAGAGCGGTCGATGTCGCGCTGGGCCTCTTTCTTGGCGGCGTCGTCGCGCTTGTCGTAGAGCTTTTTGCCGCGGGCCAGGGCGATCTCCGCCTTGACGCGGCCGTTTTTCAGGTAGATCTGCAAGGGCACGATGGAATAACCCTTCTGCATGACGCGGGCGTAGAACTTGCGGATCTCCGCCTTGTGCAGGAGGAGCTTTTTCGGGCGCAGCGGGTCCTTGTTGAAGATGTTGCCGTGGTCGTAGGGGCTGATGTGCATGCCCTGGATGAAGGCCTGGCCGTCGCGGATCTCGACGTAGCTGTCCTTGAGGTTGCACTTGCCCGCGCGGATGGACTTGACCTCCGTGCCAAAGAGCTCGATGCCCGCTTCCAATTTGTCCTCGATGAAGTAGTCGTGCCACGCCTTGCGGTTTTGCGCGCACTGCTTTACGCCTTCCGGCATGGGGGATCCCTCCTTTGCTGCGGGCGCAGCCGGTTTTCTTTCGGAATCAGTTTAGCGGATTTTGCCCCGCGCGTCAAGCGCGGCCTCAGCTGCCGCTGGAGCGGTAGCGGCGCACGCCCGCCCGCCAGGCGAGGATGCCAAGGGCGAGAAACGCCGCGCCCGCCAGCGGCGCCAGGTACGCGCTCCAGACAGGGAAGGGCAGGTCCTTGCCAAAGAGCACGGCGCTTGGCAGGTAGTTCAGGCTCCCCAGCGGCACGATGTAGAGGAAGAAGTCCCGCAGCCATTTTTTGTAGATGTCCAGCGGGTAGGCGGCGGCCTGTATGCCGCCGTAGGTGAGGATGTTGAACACCTCCAGCGACTCCAGCGTCCAGAAGCAGGCCGACGCCTGCAGGAGCAGCAGCCCAAGGAAGAGCAGCACGCCGCCGAGCACACACACCGCCAGCAGCAGTCCCTGCCAAAGATGCAAGGGCTCCGGCAGCCCCGCAAGGCCCAGGGCGAGCATCCCCGCCCCCTGCAAAAGGCGGCCCAGGCGCGAGACCTCCAGGCGCGAAGCGAGCACCTGGAAGAGCGTGGCGCGCGGGCGCAGCAGCAGGCGGTCGAAATTCCCCTCGCGTATGACGCGGGCGAACTCGCCAAAGCCGCGGCCCAGGGCTTCGGCCAGGGCAAAGGAGAGGTTGACGATGCCGTAGAGCACCGCCACCTCGTACAGGCTCCAGCCCTGCAGCGCGCCAAAGGAGGCAAACAGCGCCGCGATGCCCAGGGCGTCCATCAAAGAGGCGACGAAGTTGCCGATCGTCTGCAGCACAAAGGAGGCGCGGTGCTGCATCTGCGAGCGCACGTCGGACAGCGCCAGCGCAAAATAGGTTCGCATTGCACGCATCGTCTCAGCCCCCCTGCACCATGCACTTGCGCGCGCCCGCCTGCACCACCGCGCGCCCCAGGGCCAGCAGCGCCGCAAGCCAGAGGATCTGCAGCGCCATCGCCTGCAGCGCCGCGCGTATGTCCGCCGCGCCCACCAGTATGCGCAGCGGCGCGTCCAGCATCGCGGCAAAGGGCAGCAGGCGCAGCGCCTGGCGCAGCGCGGCGGGCAGCAGGCCCAGCGGGATGATGTTGCCGGCGAGGAAGGAGCCGATCATGGGCGCGATGCGGTTGATGCCCTGGCCGGAGATGGTCCAGAAGTAGGTGCCGGTGAGCAGCGTCGTCACCGCCGCGGAATTCAGCATCCCAAGCAGCAGCGACAGCGCGCCCAGCGGCAGCATCGGCAGCGCCAGGCGCAGGCGGAAATCCCCCGGCAGCAGGAGCGAGATGACCAGCAGCAGCGGCAGGTTGATCAGCAGCGGCGATGTGCGCAGAGAGAGCGCCCTGCCGTACCACATGGAAAAGAGAGCGCGCGGCCGGGCCAATTCAAAGGCGATGCGCCCGTCGCGCATCATGGCGTCGATGTCGCGCAGGCCGGACCAGGGCATCATGCGATAGGTGCCCTGGCTGAGCCAGACGTAGGACACGGCCTGGGCAAGTGTCAGGTCCGCCTCCCCCGCGCCGCCCGCGTAGAAGGCCTGGTAGACGGAGGCGTAGAGGAAGCCGAAGGCCAGCTGCGTCGCCGCGCCCGCCAGGGCCGCGGCGCGGTACTGCATCTGCTGGCGCAGCGCCGTGCGCGCCAGCGCAAGAAACGCCCTCATCCTTCCACCTCCCCCATCTGCCGGTAGAGCGCGGCCATCGTCTCGTCTAAGGAGGGCGGTTGGATCTGCACATCGCGCAGGCCCGCGGTCCTAGCAAGGTGCAGCACCAGCTGGTCCGCGGCCAGCGTCTCGGGGTCGAATTCGATCTCGGCCTCCTCCCCGCGCCGGCTGCGCAGGGCGGCGCCCGGCGGCAGCGGGAAATCCGCCTTTCGCACCTGCGCGCGGCAGACGCGCTTGCCGCCCGCCAGGCGGCGCAGGTCGTCCAGGCTGCCGTCCAGCAGGAGACGGCCCCGGCCGATGAGCAGCACGCGGCGGCAGAGCGCCTCGACGTCGTCCATGTCGTGGGTGGTGAGCAGCACCGTCACCCCCTGCTCGCGGTTGAGGTCGCGTATGAAGGCGCGCAAGGAGAGCTTGGACACGGCGTCCAGGCCGATCGTCGGCTCGTCCAGGAACAGGATGCGCGGTCGGTGCAGGAGAGAAGCGACAAGGTCGCAGCGCATCCTCTGCCCGAGGGAGAGCTGGCGCACCGGCGTGCGCAGCAGGTCGCCGATGTCCATGCACTCTACCAGCTCCCTGCACGTCTGCGCATAGGCGCGCTTGTCCAGATCATAGATGTCGCACAGCAGGTCGAAGCTGTCCTGCACCGGCAGGTCCCACCACAGCTGCGTGCGCTGGCCGAAGACCACGCCGATCTTGCGCACATGGGCCACGCGCTCCTGCCAGGGCACGCGGGAGAAGACCGTGGCCGTGCCGGAGGTGGGCGTGAGGATCCCGGACAGGCACTTGACGGTGGTGGACTTGCCCGCGCCGTTGGGGCCGAGGTAGCCGACGATCTCCCCCGCGTTTACGGAGAAGGACACGCCCCGCAGCGCCTCGACGACGGCTTTTTCCCGCGGGGCGAAGAGCGAGGCGCGCCGCTTGCGCACGATGAAGCGGACCCGCAGGTCCTCTGCGCGGATGATTTCCTGCATTTTTCGAAGTTCCCCCTTTCGACTCGAAGACGTTCGACGGTTGGGTCAGCCGGCAAAGGCCCCCTGCCGGGAGCCCTTTTTGCCGGGAATGTATAGATTCGCCGCTTTCGCCCGTTTTCCTGCCAAAAAGAAAAAAATCCGCCGGCGCAAAGGGAAATGCGTCGGCGCTTTAAGATTCACTTGGGGCGGTCCTCGTCGCGGAGCTCTTTCAGGCGGCGGCTGGCGCTGCGCAGCGAGTAGAGGAACGCGGCGGCGATGATCACGCCCATGGCGGTGAAGAAGCCGCCCAGCCAGGCGGCCCCGGCGTTGAGGCGGCCCACGACGAGCATCAGCACAAAGGCGCCCACGATCACCGCAAGGCAGATGTTGCCGCGGCGCTTGAACTCGCGGTCGCGCGCCTCGCGCTCGGCTTCCTGTTCGGCCTCGCGCTTCTTTTGCTTGTTTTCCTTGTTCATTCCGATCCCTCCTGTGCGGCGCGTGTCGTCCAGAGGGCGCGCTTGCGCGCGGCCATCTCCTCCACGCGGGCGATGTACTGCTCGACGTTCTTGACGTTGGGGGCGCGCTCGATGCGGCGCGCCGCCGGGTACAGCCACTTGGAGATGGCGCCCGCGCCGAAGGCGGCGATGGGGGCGATCTCCTCCATGATGTCGATGTTGTAGAGCGAAGCAAGGCCCGGGCGGCAGTAGCCGACGTTCTCCAGATTCCCGGCCATGTACTTCTGGCGGTAGAGGTAGTAGGGGGCAAGGCCCATGCCGCGGGCGGCCGCGGCGGCGCTTTCCACCATGTCCTGGGCTTCGCTTTCGTCCGCGGCGTAGTCGGTAAAGCGCAGCGCGGCGGCGCGCTTCAGGGCCAGCGTGTGGACGGTGAGGTTCTCCGGCGCAAGGCGCGCAACGCGCGTTAGCGTCCGCTCCACATCCCGCGCCGTCTCTCCAGGCAGGGCCAGGATCAGGTCCATGTTGATGCAGGCAAAGCCCATCTGACGCATGCGGCCGTAGACGCGCTCGATGTCGGCGGCGGTGTGGTCGCGGCCGACGCGGCGGAGCGTCTCGTCGTTCATCGTCTGGGGGTTGAGGGAGACGCGCGTGACGCCAGAATCCAGCAGCAGGCGCAGCTTCTCCTCGTCCAGCGTGTCCGGGCGCCCGGCCTCGACCGTGAACTCCCGCGCCCCGGGGAAGCAGGAGAGGGCGCAGTCGATGACGCGGGCGAGCTCCGCGGCGGAGAGCGCCGTGGGCGTGCCGCCGCCGATGTAGAGCCCGCGCACGCGGAAGGCGGAGAGGTCCTGCGCCACAAGGCGCATCTCGCGCGTCACGGCCCGGACGTAGTCGGACGTGTACTTTGCCCCGTGCTTTAGGTCTATAGCGGCAAAGGAGCAGTAGGAGCAGCGCGTGCGGCAGAAGGGGATGCCGACGTAGACGTCGATCTCCCCGGGCGCGGGCGCGGGCACGCTGGCCTGCTCGCGGGCGATGTCGCGCAGCAGCAGGGCCTTGTCCTCTCTTACGTCAAAGGTCCCCATCAGCGCGCGCACGGCCTGCTCCTCCGAACGCCCCAGCGCGCGCTGCTCGGCGTACAGACGCGTGGGGCGGATGCCGGTCAGGCTCCCCCAGGGCGGCCTTTTGCCGGTCAGCGCCTTCATGGCGCGGTAGAGGGCGTTCTTGGCGCCGCGCTTGTAGCGGCGGCGCTGCTCCAAGGGGTCCGGGGAATCCGGGGCAAGGGGCAGGCGCGCCTCCGCCTGACCGGCTCTGGCGACGTGCGCGCCGCCCTCCACCGCGTGGGAGAGGACGAGGTCGCTTTCGCCCTCCTGCGCGATCTCGCACTCGCCCAGGAACAGCCGCGCCACGTCGCACAGATCGTTCCAGATCTCCGGGCTGCAGGTGGTGAGTTTCACCCGCGTCATTTTGCGCCGCCTCCCCTTTTCTCGCGGCCGATGGTCGTCTCGCACCCGTGGCCGGGAAGTACGGTGACATCCTCCGGCAATTCGTACAGGCGGTCCAGGGACTCCAGCATGGCCTTGCCGTCGCCGCCGGGGAAGTCCACGCGCCCGCAGCCGCCGCAGAACATCGTGTCCCCGGAGAGCAGGAGCTTTTCCTCCTCGTCGTACAGGCAGATGCTGCCGGGGGTGTGGCCGGGGGTGTGCAGCACGAGGAAGCCCTCGAACATCGCCCCGTCCTGCAGGAACGCGGCGCTCTTGCGGCAGACGTAGGGCAGGCCAAAGCGCGCCGAGAGGTTGCGCGCCGGGTCCGTGAGCAGCGGCAGGTCCATGGGGTGGACGTAGACCTCGGACACGGGCAGGTCGTTGAGCGCCAGCATGTGGTCGAAGTGGGCGTGCGTCAAAACCACGGCATCCAGGCGCCAGAGGCGCTGCTTGAGGGCGTTTAAAATGGCGGGCGCGTCGGCGGCGGGGTCCACCACGATGGTTCGGCCGCCGCGGCGCACCACGGTGCAGTTGGTCTGCAGCGGGCCGAGGGACAGCGTCAGTATCTCCATCAAAACAGCCTCCTGGTGTCGTAGAGTATGGTGACCGGGCCGTCGTTGACGAGCTCGACCGCCATGTGGGCGCGGAAGACGCCGGTAAGGCAGGGCACGCCGCTTTCGCGCAGCAGGCGCACGACCGCCTCGTACAGGGGGTCGGCGTCCTCCGGGCGGGCGGCCTCGGTGAACGAGGGCCGCTTGCCGCGCCGCACGTCGCCCAGGAGCGTGAACTGGGAAACGGCCAGCACTTCGCCGCCGACGTCGCGGACGGAGAGGTTCATCTTGCCCGCCTCGTCCTCAAAGACGCGAAGGCCGGCGATCTTTTCGGCGGCCAGGCGGGCGTCCTGCTCGCCGTCGCCGGCCTGCACGCCGATGAGCACGAGCAGTCCGCGCCCGATCCTGGAGACGGTTTCCCCGGCGACGGAGACGGACGCGTTTTTTACGCGCTGGACGACGATGCGCATGGCTTTCCTCCTTCTGGTGTGCCTCAGGTGCTGGCGCGGTAGGCCTCGATGATGTCGGGGTTCTTCTGGAACTGCTTCATCACCTGGCTGAGCTGCTCGGTGTCCTTGACCTGGAGCGTGAGGTTGATGACGGTGGTCTTGTTGCGGTTGGTGCGGGCGGAGATGGCGATCAGCGGTATGCCAAGGCCGGCGATCATGCTGGTCAGGCCCGCGATGAGGCCCGTCTTGTCGTAGGCGATGAGCTGGACGTCGGCATTGAAGCTGGAGTCGGCGCCGGTGTTCCAGGAGACCTCGATCATGCGGGCGTTCTCCATGGAGGCGTCCTTTAAGTTGACGCAGTCCTTGCGGTGGACGGAGACGCCGCGGCCGCGGGTGATGTAGCCGACGATGTCGTCGCCGGGCACGGGGTTGCAGCAGTGGGCAAAGCGCACCACCATGCCCTCCTCGCCCTTGACAAAGACCGCCTGGTCGCGGCTCTTCTTCTTGAGCGTGGAGGGGCGCTCGGGGCGCTGCGGCGCCTCGGCCGGGGGCGGCGCCTCCTCGCGCACGGCGCGCTTGTGCTCCTCGTTCAGGCGCATGACGACCTGCATAGCGGTCATGCCGCCAAAGCCCACGGCGGCGAAGATGTCGTCCGGGGACTTAAAGCCCTGCTTGCGCTGGATCTTCTCCAGGTACTCGGCCTTGAGCAGCTTTGCCGGGTCCAGGTTCTGCCTGCGGGCCTCCTTTTCGATCATGTCGCGGCCAAGGAGGATGTTCTCGTCGCGCAGGCTGGCCTTAAGATATGCCCGGATCTTGCTCTTGGCCTCGGTGGTCTTGACGATCTTGAGCCAGTCCATGGACGGGCCCTTGGAGGAGGGCGAGGTGAGGATCTCCACGATGTCGCCGGTCTGAAGCTTGGTATCCAAGGTCACGATGCGCTGGTTGACCTTGGCGCCGACGCACTTGTTGCCGACCGCGCTGTGGATGCGGTAGGCAAAGTCCAGGGGCGTGGAGTCCTTGGGCAAATCGATCGCGTCGCCCTTGGGGGTGAAGACGAAGACCTCGTCGTCGGAGAACAGCTCTTTTTTGAGCGTCTCCATGAACTCCTTGGTGTCGTCGACCTCGCTGTCGATGCTCATCAGCTGGTGGACGAAGTTGAGCGTCTCGTCAAACTGGGTGGACTTGCCGCCGTTCTTGTACTTGTAGTGGGCGGCGACGCCGTACTCGGCGATGCGGTGCATCTCGTGGGTGCGGATCTGCACCTCAAAGGGCATGCCCTGGTCGCCCAGGAGCGTGGAGTGCAGGGACTGGTAGCCGTTGGCCTTGGGCCGGGCGATGTAGTCCTTAAAGCGCCCGGGGATGGGCTTCCACAGCGAGTGGACGATGCCCAGCACCGCGTAGCAGTCCTCCTTGGTGCTCACCAGCACGCGCACAGCGATCAGGTCGTAGATCTGCTCAAAGGAGAGGCCCTTCTTCTTCATCTTCTTGTAGATGGAGTAGAAGTGCTTGGGGCGGCCTGTGATGTCGGCCTTGATGTGCGCGTCGTCCAGGGCCTTTCGCAGCTTCTCGATGATGTGGTCGATGGCGTCCATGCGCTCCTGGCGGCGCATGGAGACGCGGTCGACCAAATCGTAATAGCTCTCCGGGTCAAGGTAGCGCAGGCAGAGGTCCTCCAGCTCCCACTTGATGGAGTTGATGCCCAGGCGGTTGGCCAGCGGCGCGTAGACCTCGATGGTCTCCTTGGCCGTGCGCACGCGCTTTGCCTCGTTGCAGAACTTGAGGGTGCGCATATTGTGCAGGCGGTCCGCCAGCTTTATGATCACGACGCGTATGTCCTTTGCCATGGCAAAGAACATCTTGCGCAGGGACTCCGCCTTCTGCTCGTCCTTGGTGCGGAACTCTATGCCGTCCAGCTTTGTCACGCCGTCGACCAGATGCGCCACATCCGCGCCGAACTTCTCCTTGATGGTGTCAAAGGAGGCCTTGGTGTCCTCTATGCAGTCGTGCAGGAGCGCGGCGACGATGGTGGTCTCGTCCATCTCCATGTCGGCAAGGATCTCCGCCACCTTCAGCGGATGGACGACGTAGGGCTCGCCGGACTCGCGCGCCTGGGAGCCGTGCATCTGCAGGGCAAAGTCAAAGGCGGCGTGGACGGTCTTGCCGTTCACCTTGGGTTCGTAGGCGCGCATCTTCTCCACCAGCGCGTCTACCTCTTTGTCAAAGTCTGCTTTTTCGTACTGCGGCATGGATGTCTCTCCCCCCTTTTCGCTCGCCGTGGTCAAAATCTCTTTCTGCGCCCTAGTCCCCCGGGAAGGTCATAAGGGCCTGTACGTCGTAGTCTTTCAGCTTGTCCCGGCCGGACATGCCCTCCAGCTCTATGCAGAAGCGCACCGCCACGACCTTGCCGCCGAGCTGCTCGGCCATGCGGCAGGCGGCAAGCGCGGTGCCGCCGGTTGCAAGCAAATCGTCCACCACCGCAACGCGCATGCCGGGCTTTACCGCGTCGCGGTGGATCTCCAGCGTATCGGAGCCGTACTCCAGGTCATAGGAATAGGAGATGGTGTCGCTGGGCAGCTTGCCGGGCTTGCGCACGGGCACAAAGCCGGCGTGCAGCATGTAGGCCAGCGGCGATGCCAGGGCAAAGCCGCGCGCCTCGGGGCCGAGGACCAGGTCCACGTCCAGCCCCTCCAGCGTCTGCGCCATCTGCCGCAGCAGCGCCTCAAACGCCTCCGGATCCTGAAAGAGCGTGGTCACATCGCGAAAGACGATGCCTTTTTTCGGAAAATCGCGCACACTGCGCACCAGGGACTGCAGTTTTGCACTGTCCATAGTTTCACCCTCCCTATTGTCTTTCTTCCGTATTTTCCAGGTGGATCTCCTCGCGCAGCCAGCGGCCGGTGGGCGTGGAGTAGAAGTCCTTTTTGCCGCTCGCCTGCTTTAAGGCGAGGGAAAAGGGCGCCTCGCGCATCTCCAGCAGGTCCATGTCGCGCATCTCCAGCAGCGCCAGCTCCAGCTTTGGCAGCGGCATTTCCGTCCCCGGGGCAAAGAGCAGCGCGCGCAGGGCGTGCAGGCTGCGGCAGGCGGGGAGCTTCTGCGCGCGGGCGCGCAGGGCCTTGTAGAGGGCGCGCGTCTCGCCTATGCTCGGGGCGCAGGCGGCGATGGCGCCGCGGGCCTCCTCCTGCAGCGGCAGGGCCAGCACCACGGCGTTTTTCGCGCTGGAAAGCAGCGTCTCCACAAAGCCGTTGCCCATCGCCCCGTCCAGCAGCACGATGTTGCGGTAGCGCGACAGCTGCAGCGGGCTTAAAAACGGCGCGCTGGTGAGCAGGTTGTAGGCGTTGGGGTCGTCCGGCTCCGGCCCGGCGCCAAGGCCGATGCGGGGGAGCAGGTCCTGCTCCTCCAGTATGGCGCGCCACTTGTGCGCGGTCTCCTTGGCGGCGTAGAGCAGCAGCGTGCCGGACAGGCGCGCGCGAAGCATCGCGGCGACGCGCTCCTGCGCCTTTTCCGGCGACAGCGGCAGGTAGCGCCGGAAGCGGGGCTTTGCTTCATTATACAGAACCATGGCCAAAAAATCACGCATTCTTTGTTCATCGCTCTGTTGCAAATTGGTAAAGAAGCCGGATTCCGCGGCCTTAAAGGCCTTGACGGTGAGGCGCAGGCTGGTGCGGCCCATGTAGACGTTGCGGTCCAGCGTCACGATGAGGTCCAGCGCGCCGCGGGCCTGGGCGGCGCGCCAGCCCATCTTGAAGGCCGCGGCGTCCATGCGCGCGCCGTCCTGCTCCAGCTGCAGGCGAAGGTGCGCGTCGCCCGCGCCCATGGTGCGCGAAGAGAGCACGCGCGCCCCGCGCAGCAGGAACACCGGCACGCTGTTGCCCTGGCCCAGAGGCTCCAGGCAGGAGAGCGAGTTCAGGAACTCCAGGTTGAGCTCCGGCAGGCGCACCTCCAGGTCGTACTCGCGCACGGGCGTCCAGGGGGCGTCGTCCAGCGCGGCCATCGTCTCGTTGATGCGGCGGGTGAACTCCGCAAGGCGCTCGCAGCGGATCGTGAGCCCTGCCGCCATGTCGTGGCCGCCGTAGCGCAGGAAGAGGTCGGAGATCTCATGCAGGCAGCCAAAGAGCGAGACGCCGCGTATGGAGCGGGCGGAGCCGACGTAGGTCTCCCCTTCGCGGGCCAGGACGAACACGGGGCGGTTGTACTTTTCCACCAGGCGCGAGGCGACGATGCCGATGACCCCGGCGTTCCAGCCCTCGCCGGCAACGACGATGGCGCGGTCGTTGAGGAAGTCCGCGCCGCCCTCGCCCTCGATCTTCTGCACCGCCTCTTTGAGGATCGCCTGCTCCTGGGACTGGCGGATCTGGTTGTGGCGCTCCAGCTCCGCGGCGATCTTGCGCGCGAGGTTCCTGTCGCGCGTGCAGAGCATTTCCACCGAGCGGGAGGAATGGCCGATGCGGCCGCCGGCGTTGATGCGCGGTCCGAGGGCAAAGCCGATGCCCGAGGCGTCGAGCCTGCGCCCCTGCAGGCCGGCGCTCTCCATCAGCGCCTGCACGCCGGGGCGGGCGATGCGCTCCGCCGCCTCCAGCCCGGCGCGCACCAGGGCGCGGTTCTCGCCCGTGAGGGAGACGATGTCCGCCACCGTGCCGATGGCGACGATGTCCAGATACGGCTTTAGCGCCTCCAGCCCGCCAAGGGCCATGACCAGCTTTGCCGCGACGCCCACGCCCGCTAGGTGCGGGAAGGGGTAGTCGCCAAGGCGCGGGTTGACCACGATGCACTCCGGCAGTTCGTCCGCGGCGTGGTGGTGGTCGGTGACGATGACGTCCAGGCCGAGCTCCCGGCACAGGCGCACCTCGCTCACCGCCGTGACGCCGCAGTCCACCGTCACAAGCAGGTCGCAGCCGGGCGCCAGCGTGCGTATGGCGGTGTCGTGCAGGCCGTAGCCCTCGCCGTGGCGGTCGGGGATGTAGTAGGAGGTGGCAAGGCCGAGCTTGCGGAAGTAGAGCACGAGGAGCGCGGTCGCGGTGACGCCGTCGGCGTCGTAGTCGCCGTAGACGGTGACGCGCTCCCTGCGCTGCACGGCAAGGCGGATGCGCTCCACAGCCGCCCGCATATTGGAAAGGCGGAAGGGGTCGATGAGGTCGTCCAGCGACGGGTGCAGGTAACGTTTCGCCGCCTCTGCGTCCGTGATGCCGCGAAGGGCCATCAGCTGGGCGACGCGCTCGCTAAGGCCCAGCGCCCGCAGCGCCGAGATCGCTTCTTGGCTGCACGCGCCCCGCGCGCGGAATTCGAGCATAAGCCCCTCCCCTTTCTCCGTGTTTTTTTGAAACCCCAAAGGGCCGCCGCGCGTTTTCCCTTCGCGCGGGGCGGCCCCTTTTTGCTCTCAGGCGTCTTTAGGCTTTCTTGGGCTTCACCTTGCCCGCGCGGCGGCCGGCGGCGCGCTTTTCGTCGATGCGGTCCTGCCACAGGCCCCAGAGCGACGGCGCGACGAAGATCGAGGTGAAGTTGCCGGCGACAAGGCCGATGATGATGGGCAGGGCGAACTCCTTGATGGAGGAAACGCCCATGATGTAGAGCGTGACGATGGTGATGAGCGTGGTGACGGTGGTGTTGATGGTGCGCGGCAGCGTCTCCTTCACGGAAAGATCGGCAAGGGCGGCGCGGTTCATCTCCTTGCGGGTGATGACGCGCAGGTTCTCGCGCACGCGGTCAAAGACGACGATGGTGTCGTTGATGGCGTAGCCGACGATGGTGAGGATGGCGGCGATGAAGGAGGAATTGACCTGCAGGCGCAGGATCGTCACCATCGAGATCATGACGCCCACGTCCAGCAGCAGCGCGACGACCGCGGTGACGCCGAAGTGGAACTCAAAGCGGAACCAGATGTAGACCAGCATCAGCGCGCAGGCGATGAGCACGGAGGACACGGCGTTCCAGATGAGGTCGCGGCCGGCCACGGCGCCGACGCGCTCGGAAGATGCGACCTCGGCCTGCGGGTAAGTTTCACGGATGTCGGTCTCGACGTTGGCGCGGATCTCGTTTTCCCGGTCGGCGTCGTTGGTGTCGGGGAAGCGGACCAGCGCCTCGGCGTCCGCGCCGGAGCCGGAGACGGTGACGGAGATCTGCTGGTCGCTGAAGCCCTGGTCGATGAAGGCCTGGGAAACGACGTGGGAGTCAAAGTCCTCGCCGATGTGGATGGTCATCATCGTGCCGCCGGTAAAGTCGATGCCAAGGTTCATGCCGCCGGAGACGATGCCGACGACAAGGCCAAGGACGATGATCAGAACCGGCACAAGAACCGTGATGTGAAAATACTTGGAGAATTTCATCAGGCTTTGCCCTCCTTTGCGTCGCGGACGCCATAGAGGCTATGGTTCGTAAAGTTCAGGCCCACCATCTGGCGCAGCAGGAAGCGCGTGACGACCACAGCGGTGAACATGGAGCACACAACGCCGATGGTCAGCGTGATGGCAAAGCCCTTGATGGAACCGGCGCCAAAGATCAGCAGCACAAGGCCGGCGATGATGGTGGTGATGTTGGAGTCCAGGATCGCGGAGAAGGCGCGCTTAAAGCCGCTCTCGACGGAGGCGCGCACGGTCTTGCCGGCGCGCATCTCCTCCTTCATGCGCTCAAAGATGATGACGTTGGCGTCAACGGCCATGCCGATGGAGAGCACGATGCCGGCAATGCCCGGCAGCGTCAGCTGCACGCCCGGGATCACCGCAAGGAGGAAGAGGTCGATGAGTATGTAGATGAGAAGCGCCAGGCTCGCCATGACGCCGGGCAGGCGGTAGAGCACGAGCATAAAGACGATGACAAGAAGAACGCCGATGACCGCCGCGGCCATGGAGGTAGAGAGCGCGTCCTCGCCGAGCGTTGCGGAGATGGTGCGCACCTCGATCTGCTCAATGTCCAGCGGCAGCGCGCCGGACTGGATGAGCATGGCCAGCTGCTGGGCGGATTCCGCGGTGAAGTTGCCCTCGATGTAGCCCTGGCCGCCGGTGATGGCGGTGTTGACCGTGGGGGCGGAGATGACCTCGCCGTCCAGCTCAATGGAGATGATGTTGCCCACGTTTTCCGCCGTGGCGGTGGCAAAGGCGGAAGAGCCCTCGTCGTTGAGCGTAAAGTGGACGACCGGCTGGCCCTCCAGGTAGCCCATCTCGGCCGAGACCACGGCGCTGCCGTCCATGATCACCTCGCCGTCCGCGGTCTTAAACTCCAGATGCGCGGGCTGGCCGATGATGTTCAGGATCTCGTTGGGGTCGTCCACGTCCGGGATCTCAACGCGGATGCGGTCCGTGCCCTGCTGGGTGACGGTGGCTTCGGTAAAGCCCTGGTTGGTCAGGCGGTTGCGCAGCACCGCCATGGTGCCCGAGAGCAGGCTGGCAAAATCGGACTGGCCCTCGTCCTGCGCTTCGTAGACGGCGGAGACGCCGCCGCGCAGGTCCAGGCCCTGGGAAATGCCCTCCACCAGCGGCTTGATCTCCAGCGCGCCGATGTTGAGTCCGAAGATCGCCAATGCGCCAAAGGCTGCGAGCAATATGACCACAACGATCATATTGACGGCACATCTCGTCTTCATGGTCGAAAGACCTCCTAACTTGGTTTGGCCGCGAACGCATGCGCGCGGCGGTTATGCTAAGTTCACATTATATCCCGATGAGCGGCATTCGTCAATGTTTTTGCGCGGGAGCGGCGGGATTTTTTACTCCCCGTCCCACTCCGCCGCCTGCACGGCGATGGCGCACTCCAGGCGCTTCTTCTCCATCTCGCACTCCATTTCATAGGGCTTGCGCAGATCTCCGTGGAAGGCCTGGGCGTTGGCGGCGCAGCCGCCGGTGCAGTAGAGCCGCGCCCAGCAGGAGGCGCACTTTTCCTTGTTGAGCACGTGGGCGGAGGCAAACTCGCGGCGCAGATCTTCGTCGATCTTTCCGGTGAGCACGCTGCCCATGGCAAAGCCCTGACGCCCGACGAACTGGTGGCAGGGGAAGATCTCGCCGTCGGCGGTGACGGCGACGTACTCCACGCCCGCGCCGCAGCCGGAGAGGCGCTTCTTGATGCAGGGGCCGCCGTTTAAGTCCACGCAGAAGTGGAAGAAGGAGAACCAGCGCCCGTCGGCGCGGCGGCGGACGTACTCCTTGTAGAGCAGGTCGTACTGCTCCAATATCCCCGGCAGGTGCTCCGGCAGCAGCGAATAGGGCGAGTCGGGCGAAAGGACCACGGGCTCTACGCTCACCTGCTCAAAGCCCTGGTCCGCCAGCGCCAGCACATCCTTGGAAAAGTCCAGGCTCTTGCGGGTGAATGTGCCGCGCACATAGTAGTCCTTCTGCCCGCGCTTTGCCACGACCTTCTTGGCGTTTGCCATGGCGCGCTCCCAGGAGCCCTGACCGTCGGCGGTGGGGCGCATGGCGTCGTGGGTCTCCTTGCGGCCGTCGACGGAGAGCACCACGTTGCTCATCTCGCGGTTGAAAAAGTCGATGTCCTCGTCCGTCAGGGAGTAGGCGTTGGTGGTGATGGTGAAGCGGAAGACCTTGCCGTGCTTCTTCTCCAGCTCGCGCCCGTAGGCGACGAGCTTCTTTACCACCTCGAAATTCAGCATCGGCTCGCCGCCGAAGAAGTCGACCTCCAGGTGCCTGCGGCTGCCGGAACGCGCCACGAGGAAGTCCAGCGCCTTCCTGCCGATCTCCTCCGGCATCAGCAGGCGCTTGCCGTGGAAGGTGCCGGTGGAGGCAAAGCAGTAGCGACAGCGCAGGTTGCAGTCGTGCGCCACCAGCAGGCACATGGCCTTGATCACGCCGGGGTCCGTCTCCTGCGGCGCCCGGTGCAGGTCCTCGTCGTAGGAAAAGAGCGTGCCGCTCTCCTGGAGGGCGCGCACCTCGCCCGCCACCTCGCGGATCTCCTCCTCCGGGAAGCGGGAAGAGAGGGCGGAGACGATCTCCTCCTCGCTCTGCTCCTCCCAGCGGGAGACGACCTCGTACCCCAGCTCATCGAGCATGTGCACCGTGCCCGAGTCCACGTCCAGCGCAAGATAGCGCCCGTCTACGCAAAACGTATGTACCATGAAATGACCCTTTCTCCTTTATGTCAAAAAACGCCCGGCGGCCGCAGGGCGAACGCAGGCAGATAAGAAGCCCCAGTCCAGCAACTGAGGCTCCGCAGCGATTTACGAAGAGGTTCCGGTCAGCCGTTCTTGCGGGCGGGGTTGAAGACCTTCTCGCCCTTGTTCTGGCAGGACTGGTTGGCCACCGTGCAGCTGGTCTTGCAGGCGCTCTGGCAGGAAGCCTGGCACTCGCCGCAGCCGGTGCCCGCGCCCTTGTTGATGCAGGAATTGGCCATGGTCTTGATGTGCTTCATCGCGATTTCACCCTCCTTGTTCTCATAAATCCCAATCATTATACAGGAAACCCGCCGGCTTTGCAAGCAAGGCGGCGGGCCCCATGCGTAAATTCTTTTCGCATCTCCCCTATTTCCGGAGGCTGCCTGCCAGGAGCCCGGAGAGGAAGCCCGCCGCAAGGCCGAGCCCGAGGTCCCCCAGCATCGCCGCGGGCGGCAGGATCTCCCCGGCAAAGGCGCAGTAGAGCGCAAGGCCCAGCGCCATGTAGGCCCCGCCCACAAAGAGTCCCGCGGCAACGCCCCGAAAGCGCCTGTCCTTTGCGGCAAAGAGCGTGCCAAGAAGTATGGACAGCACCTTGATCACCTGGTTCCCGGCGCGCACAACGCCCATGCCCGGGTCGAAAAACAGCACCAGCAGCGCAAAGAGCAGCACCAGGACGATGGAGATGACCACCGCCAGCAGCATGCCCCGCACGAGCATCCAGGGCATTTTGCGCGACACGCTCGCCTTGCTCGACGTCATAGCAAAAGGACCTCCCCCCGCTTGCAAAGTCTCTTGCTGAAACTGTATGCGGGGGAAGGCCCTTTGATGCTATGCCGCCGGAAAATGCGGGCGCGTCAGATCAGGTCGTTCTGCGCGTCGGCGGGCGTGTTCTCCAGCGAGCGCACGGCCCAGCGGGCGATCATGGCCTTTGTGCTGTCGGGGCCGAAGGAGATGGTGATGACGTCGTCCTTGATGGCGGAAATGGTGGCGTAGAAGCCGCCGATGGTGGTGATGCGGTCGCCGACCTTGAGGTTGGCCAGCATGTTCTTGACTTCCTTGTCCTTCTTGCGCTGGGGGCGGATGAGCAGGAAGTAGAACACCACGAAGATCAGCACAAGGGGCAGGATCTGGACCAGTATCGTTGCGATCTCTTGGGGCATGGGGAAAAGCACCTCCAAATTCTGTTAGAGCTTAGTATAGCAGAGCGGCGCGCGCTTCTCAAGCGCCGTCAGGGGTTTTCGTTATACTTTTCAAAAAATTCATGTTTGTAGGCGGCAAAGCGGTCCTCCTCCAGGGCCTGGCGGATCTGACGCATCATGTTCAGCAGGAAGTAGAGGTTGTGGTAGCTGGTAAGGCGCGCGCCCAGGATCTCCCCCGCCTTGATCAGATGCCGGATGTAGCCGCGGGAGAAGGTGCGGCAGACGTAGCAGTCGCACTCCTCGTCCAGGGGGATCTCCTGGCGGGCGTAGGCGTTGTTGCGGATGACCAGGCGCCCGTGGTGGGTGAAGACCGTGCCGTTCCTGGCGATGCGCGTGGGCAGCACGCAGTCGAACATGTCCACCCCGCGCTCCACGCCCTCCAGCAGGCAGTCCGGCGAGCCCACGCCCATGAGGTAGCGGGGCTTGTCCTGCGGCATATAGGGCTCGATCTCCTCCAGGAGCTCGTACATCATCGGCTTTGGCTCGCCAACGCTCAGTCCCCCAATGCCATAGCCCGGGAAATCCATGTCCGCAAGCGTCTTTGCGCTCTCTATGCGCAGGTCCTTGTAGAACGCGCCCTGCACGATGCCAAAGAGCGCCTGGTCCTCCCTTGTGTGGGCGCGCCTGCAGCGGGCGGCCCAGCGGTGGGTGCGGCCCATAGCGGCCTTGGCGCGGTCGTAGTCGCAGGGGTAGGGCGAGCACTCGTCAAAGGCCATGGCGATGTCCGCGCCCAGCGCCTGCTGGATCTCCATGTCGTACTCCGGGGTGATGAAGCACTTGCTGCCGTCCAGGTGGGAGCGGAACTCCACGCCCTCCTCGCGGATCTTGCGCATTTCCGACAGGGAAAAGACCTGGAAGCCGCCGCTGTCGGTGAGTATGGGCCTGTCCCACTGCATGAAGTTGTGCAGGCCGCCAAAGCCGCGGATCAGCTCGTGGCCGGGCCGCAGAAACAGGTGGTAGGTGTTGGAGAGCAGTATGCGCGTGTCGATCTCCTTGAGCTCCCGCGGGCTCATGGCCTTGACCGTGGCCTGCGTGCCCACGGGCATGAATATGGGGGTCGGCACGTCGCCGTGGGGCAGGTGCAGCGTGCCCCGGCGGGCGCGGGAGTTCGCGTCGCGCTTGTGCACCTCAAATTGGCAGTTCAGCATATGTCGTCCTTCTCGTCTCTTTTGCAGAATTCACCGCTCATCACTATAGCCGAACGGGGCCGGTTTGTCAAGCCGCCCGGCGCGCTGTGACCGCTTCCCACACGGCTTCCTC
>CALWKN010000027.1 GCA_944381265.1 uncultured Clostridia bacterium | reverse complement strand
CACAGCGCCGCAAACCGCTGCTTCCCCCGGGCGATGCGGCGGATGCGCCGCTTGAGCCCGGACCGATGCAGGGCCATGGTGAGGTCGGCAGGGCGCGCCGGGGCGCCCGTGGCCAGGGCCAGCAGCGTGCGGCCGTAGGCGGCGCGCTGTGCCTCGCCCAGCAGCGCGATGGCGCGCGCGTCGCAGGCGCTCTCGCCGTCCTCTCGGCTGCGCGATGCCGCCAGCCACACCAGTGGGTTGAACCAGTGCAGGACCAGCGCCAGCGCCCGCAGCAGCGCCCAGAGCGGATCGCCCTGCCGCCGGTGGCTCCACTCGTGCGCCAGCACGTGACGCAGGCGCTGCGCGTCCTGCAGCGCCGCCGGCGTGAGCACGATGCGCCGCCAGCCGACCAGGCAGGGCGAGGCCGCCGCCCGGGACACGTAGACCCGCGCGCCGCGCAGGCGCCGGTTCCACTCCGCGGAAAGCGCCACCGGCCGCGCCGAGCGCCTCAGGCGCAGCAGCGCGCGCAGGTTCGCCGACGCGATGCAGACCGCCGTCCCCGCCGCGCCCAGCGCGTAGACGAGCAGCAGCGCCTGCCCAAGCGAAAATCGCGCCGCCGGACGCGCTTCGGTCTCCGCCTGCGGCGCGATCGCTGGCGCCTCTTCCGCCTGCGGCAGCTGCACGGGCGAAGCGGCAAACTGGGCCGCGGCCGCCTCGGCGCGCTGCAGCGGCGCGGGCGCGGCGTCCGGCGCGGCCACCGGCAGGCGCAGCGGCAGCAGGAAGCAGAGCAACACCGGCAGCCACAGCGCGTAGAGGGCGCGCGCGTCCATGCGCCGCCCAAGCAGCGCCCGCAGCAGCAGGACCAGCAGCGTCAGCGCCGAGCCCGCCAGCGTCATGCGCAGAAGCGTCGCCACGTCAATCCCCCCTCTTCTTCTGTTCCAGCTCGCGCAATAGGCCGTCGATCTCCGCCTGCGTCAGCTCCTCCTGCTCCACCAGCGCCTGGATCAGCAGCGCGCCCCTGCCGCCGAAGGCCTTGCGCAGCACGGAGCGCGTCTCCTGCCGCACCGCCTCCTTGCGCGGGAGCAGGGCTCGGTACTGCATGGGGTGCGTGTCCGGGATCACCTCTGCGCTGCCCTTTTGGCACATGCGCTTGAGCAGCGAGATCACCGTGTGCTTGCTCCAGCCCGTCTCCTCCTCCAGCGCCCGCGTGATCTCCGGCATCGTCCACGTCCCGCCCCGCCACAGCAGCTCCATGATCTTCCACTCGCTCTCCGTCACGCTCGTCCGCTCTTCCATCGCGTCCATCCCTCCTTGTGAACAATTTGTCTACCACAGTATAGCACTTAGATAATAACCTTGTCAACGATGAATTCCCTCCCTCCTTCCTCTCTTTTTCTCGGGAGGACCACTTGGGAGGAGCGCGAGGGGGGCGAAGCCCCCCTCGCGGCGGGGCCGCGTCCCTTTTGCGGGCGAAGCCCGCAAAGGGGACGCGGGGCAACAACGCGCAGCGTTTCCAAAAAAAGGCCGCTCCCCTCAAGGGCAGGGGGGGCGGCTCGGCGGCGCGTTTTACAAGCTGTGGTACTCGGATGGCGTCATGCCCGTCTTCTTTTTGAACACTTTAAGGAAGTAGAAGTAGTCGTTGAAGCCGCAGGCCTCGCTGGTCTCGGCGATGGAGCGGCCGGAGCTGAGCATCCGCTTGGCCTGCTCCACGCGCAGTATGACCTGCATCTGCTTGATCGTCGCGCCGTACACGGACTGGAGCAGGTCGTTGAGCCCATCGTACGAGCGGCCGAAGGCCTCCGCGTAATCCTCCTTGTGCAGCTGCCGGCTCTTGTTGGTGTCGATGAACTGCAGGATCTGGTAGGCGAAGTGCTTTTCCGGCTTGGCCCACAGGATCTTTTTCTGGGCCGTCAGACTGAGCTGGTACAGTATGGCCTGGACCTGGGAGGTGAGGAAGCGCTCGCTGAAAAACGGCGCCGAGCGATGGCTGACCACGTACTCCATCAGGCTAAAGCAGGGCAGCTCCAGCGGCACCTGCCCGCACAGGGGCAGCAGGATCCGCTCGGTGTCCAGCTTTTCCGGCGGCGCGGCGTGGACGCCCTCGGCGCGGAAGTGGGCGAAGTAGGCCTCGTGCTCGTCGTACTCGATGCCGCAGTGCCGCACATGGGGCGGCAGCAGGAAGAATTCCCCGGCGCGGACGGCGTAGTCCTCCCCATAGACGCGGAAGGTGCGCTGCCCGCGCAGCATCAGCACCAGCACCCACTGGTTCATCACTCGGTCGGGATGTACGTTCCCGCCGCTCCACTTGTCCACCACTTCCACCCAAGGATCTCCCGTCAGTCGAAACCAATGGGCGCTGACTCTCTGCATCTCCATATCCGCTTCCCTGCCTTTCTCCTTTCCTTGCGTTTCCGGCGGGCCGATGGCGCAAATCCAGGCGCCGCCCGAGAAAAAAACTCTCTCTTATTCCATATTCTCCCCCTTCCCTCCATGGACGTTTTGTCGTATCCAGGTATACTGGTTGCAAACCACCCAAGAGGAGGGAATTTCACGATGAAAAACGGCAAACTGCGCGTGGCGCTGGTGGGTGTCTCCTTCGGCGCGGAATTTGTGCCCATCTACTTAAAGCACCCGGATGTGGACTCCCTGGTGCTGGTGGACTCCAACCGGGAGCAGCTGGACAAGATCGCCGACAAGTTCCTGCTGGAAGAGCGTCTGACGGACTTTGACGCGATGCTTTCGGACGAGACCATCGACGCGGTGCACCTGGTGACGCCCCCTGCCACCCACGCCCCCCTGTCCGTCAAGGCGCTAAACGCTGGCAAGCACTGCGCCTGCACCATTCCCATGGGCCTGAGCCTGGACGAATTGTACCAGGTCATCGAGGCCCGCAAGAAGAGCGGCAAGCACTACATGTTCATGGAGACCTCCGTGTACGGCCGGGAATTCCTCTATGTGAAGGACCTGTACGAAAAGGGGGAGCTGGGGCGGATCCAGTTCATGCGCTGCGCCCACTACCAGGACATGGAGGGCTGGCCCGACTACTGGCTGGGCTTCCCGCCGCTGATGCACCCCACGCACGCGGTGGCCCCCTGCCTGATGCTGTTGGGCAAGCGCCCGGCCGCCGTCTACGGCAAGGGCTCCGGCAGGGTGCGCAAAGAGGTGGAGGCGCCCTATGGCTGCCCCTTCGCCTTCGAATCGGCCCTGATCACGTTGCGCGACAGCGACGTGGCCATCGAGATGGCCCGCTTCCTCTACCATGTGGCCAGGGGCTACACCGAGAGCTTCAACATCTACGGCGAGCGCAAGAGCTTTGAGTGGCAGCAGCTGGAGTCGGAGCTGCCCGTGCTCTTCTCCATGAAGCTTGGCGCCGACTCCCAGCACATCATGAACGACTACGGCCGGGGCGGGCTGGTGACGGAGGAGCGCGTCGCGGTGCCCGACTACGCGGACCGCCTGCCGCCGGAGATCGGGCGCTTCACCCGCCAGACGGTGTACGACGACAGCAACCCGCATCTGGCCTTCCTGCAGGGCGGCGGCCACGGCGGCTCCCACCCCCATCTGGTGCACGAGTTCGTCCGCAGCATACTGGAGGACCGCGATCCCGTCCCCAGCGACATCGACGGCGCCTACTGGACGGGCGTGGGCATCTGCGCGCACCAGTCCGCCATGGAAGGCGGCGTGCTCAAGACCGTGCCCGTGTTCGAATGATCGTCCATCGATTTCAGGGCAGCCGCGTCTCCCGTTTTTCGCGGGGGGACGCGGCTGCCCTTTTCTTTCACGCTCGGAAAGCCGGGGGCACACTTGCGCTTTTCTTACGCAAAGCGCAGGAACAGCACGCTGTGGGGCGGCATCTCGATGCTGCCGTCCTGGATCTGCGCAAGGACGTCCTCCTGTTCAAACACAGAGGACGGCAGCACGCTCTTGCTCGTGTAGAGCACTGCCTGTGCGCAGCGGCCGCAGGCGGAGAGGTCCACGCGCTTTGTGCCCTGGTAGGAGGCGTTGACCACGGTGGCCACGCGCGCGCCCGCCTTGTCCTCCGAGATCACCGCTTCCGGCGAGGCAAGGCACAGGCGGTTCCCCATGTGGCAGGTCATAAGGGAGAAGATCTGCCCCTGCGCCGTGAGTGAGGCGCCATCCGGTGTTACGCGGATCAGCCCTTCGTTGACCGCCTGGAAATGGCAGGCCAGGGCGATGCCGCTCTTTTCCGCCTCTTCCATCAGCATGTGCAGGGCAAGGGCGGCGTAGATCCCGTCCGTGACGCTGGAGGGGCGGTACCAGGCGTACCACACGTTCCACTCGTCCATGGAGATGCGGATGTTGGGCGCCAGGTACTGCCGGGACTGGTGGATCAGCTCGCGCATGCGCCCGACGGAGGCAAGGCACTTGCCGTACTCCTGCTCCACGGTGTCCGGATCCGTGTACTTGGGCGCGTAGCCGTAATAGTGCTGCGAGATCATCTGGGCGATGCCGGACAAAGGCCGGGCCGACAGCTCCGACCACTCCTTGCTGGGGTAGGGGCCGGAGGAGCACAGGCTGAGGTTGGGCGAGACCTCCAGCATCTTTTTGCCGTTCTCCTGGGCGATCTGGCAGTAGCCGCCGGGGCTGTTGTCGCCCTCCATGTGGCCGTAGCCGAACTCGTTGCCAAGGGACCAGAGCTGCACGTCGTAGGGCTCTTCCCATCCCCGCTCGATCCGGAGCCTCCCGTACTTTGTCGAGGCGTCCCCGTTGCAGTACTCCACCCAGGCGGCGTTTTCCTCCGGCGTGTTCCAGCAGGGATTGATGGTGAGGAAGGGCTGGGCGCCGACCTCCCGGCACAGGGCGACGAAGTCGTCGGTGTTGATCTCGCTGAAGTCAAAGCCCAGCGTGTGCGGCTGCGTCTCCAGCCCGAGGTAGGACTGGAACGGCGCGCGCATGTCCACCGGCAGCAGGCCGTCCATCCAGTTGAACTCCCCGGCGAAGTTTCCGCCCGGCCAGCGCAGCACCTTGATCCCGAGCTCCTTCAGCTTCCCGATCACGTCTTTGCGCATGCCGCGGAAGTTGTCCTTGGGCAGCAGGGAGAGCGCGCCAAAGCAGATGCTGCCGCCGCCTTCCCAGGTGATGCGCAGGTCGCCGTCCGCGTCGGCGCTCGCCGGGCAGAGCTCCACTTCGTAGCGCGTCCAGTCCGCGCCCTTGACGGCAACGGTGCGGCAGTCGTAGGCGATTTTTCCGGCCCTGTCGGTGAGCGAGACGGACAGCGTCACACCGGCGGCGGACTTTGCCACCACCGCAAAGAGGTAGGCCCGTCCGGCCGCGAACGACAGGCCGTGCTGGCCCACGCCCGCCGTCTCCTCCGGGCAGGGGGCGAAAACGCTCAGCGAATTGCACTCGATCGTGCGCTGCATATGGTAGCCCTCCCCGTGCCGGGTGTAGGGCTCATCAAAGGTGAAGATCGCCCTCTCCCCGATGGGGAACCACTCCAGCGCGCAGCCCTCGCAGGCGGTGGGCTTCCCGGCGAACTTCCGGTTGCGCAGCATCTGGGCGGACAGGCCGCCGGCCAGGCAGGAGCGGGTGTGCTCCAGGTTGCAGCCGAACAGGTAGGGGGAGACCAGCAGGTCTTCCGCCTCCGTCCGGGGCAGCGTCAGCTCCCCGGCCTGGTCGATGCCGTCCCCCTGAGACAGCGCCTCGTCCAGGTTGCTGCTGCGCCCCACGTTCAGGGACTCGCCGCTGAGTATCTCCACCACGCTTACGCGCAGTTCCGCCGCCAGGCGGTTGAGCAATGTGATGTCGGGCAGGCTCTTGCCGCGCTCCCACTTGCTCACCGCCTTGTCCGTGACGTCCAGGCGCTGGGCCAGCTGGGCCTGCGTCAAGCCGAGGGCGTTCCGCATCTGGGTGAGAAAGCGCCCTGTCTGTGCCAAATTCATAGAAGCTCCCCCCTTCGTATTTGCCTTTAGCATAGCAAAAAAGGGGCGGCAGCACAATCTACCCTTGGTAGAGTGCTTGGCGCTGCCTTAAGGCCTCTTTCCCTCCCTCCTCTCTTCGTTGCCTCGGCTGCCTGGGAGGAGCGCGAGGGGGGCGAAGCCCCCCTCGCGGCGGGGCCGCGTCTCCCTTGCAGGCTTCGCCTGCAAGGGAGACACGGGGCAACAACGCGCAGCGTTCATGAAAAAAGCCGCTCCCTCTTTGTGAAAGGGAGCGGCCGGCATAAATGCCAAACTCACTTCTTGTTGCGGCGCAGGAAGGCGGGCACGTCGTTGTTGTAGCGGCGCGCGGGCTGCTGCGGCGCGTCGGGGATGTCGCTCTCCTCGCCAAACACGCGCTGGTTGCGCATGGGGCGCACGGGCTGCTGCGGCGGCTGCTGCGCGTAGTCGTCAAAGGCGGAGGGCTGGCGCGTCTCCGGCTCCTCGGCCGCGGGCTGCTGCTCGGGCTCCTCGAAGGTCTGGGAGAGGTCGCGCAGGCGGCTCTGGCGCGGGGCCTGGGCGCTGCGCTCGTCGCGCACCCAGACGGGGATGCGCTCGGTGACGCCGTCGTTCTGCTCCGCGGCGGGCGCGGCAGGCGCGCTCTGCGCGGGGCGCTGGGCCGCGGCGGGACGGGCGGAAGCGCTCTTTGGCAGGTTGTACTCCGCGCCCTCAAAGCCGGTGGCGATGACGGTGATGCGCACCTCGTCGTCGAAGGTCTCGTCGATGCCGGCGCCAAAGATGATGTTGGCGTCCGCGTCCGCGGCCTGGGCGATGAGAGAAGCGGCCTCGTTGACCTCGAGTATGCCGATGGTGCTGCCGCCGGTGATGTTGATGAGCACGGCCTTGGCCCCATCGATGCTGGTCTCAAGCAAGGGGCTGGAGATGGCCTGCTTCGCGGCCTCGACCATGCGGTTCTCGCCCTTGCCAAGGCCAATGCCCATGTGGGCCATGCCGCGGGACTGCATGATGGTGCGCACGTCGGCAAAGTCCAGGTTGATCAGCGCCGGCACGGCGATGAGGTCGGAAATGCCCTGGATGCCCTGGCGCAGCACGTCGTCCGCCATGCGGAAGGCGTCGGGGAGGGAGGTGTTCTTGCCCACGTTCTGCAGGAGCTTGTCGTTGGGCACGACCACGAGCGTGTCCACCTGCGCCTTGAGCTCCATGATGCCCTTTTCGGCATTGAGCATGCGCTGCCTTCCCTCGAACAGGAAGGGCTTGGTGACGACGCCTATGGTCAGTATCCCCTGCTCGCGCGCCAGCTGCGCCACGACCGGGGCCGCGCCCGTGCCGGTGCCGCCGCCCATGCCGGCGGTGATGAAGACCAGGTCGCTCCCCTTTAGCATCTTGGAGATCTCGTCCTTGCTCTCGTCCGCCGCGGCCTTGCCGATCTCGGGCTTTGCGCCCGCGCCCAGGCCCTTGGTCAGCTTTTCGCCGATCTGGATCTTGTTCTCCGCCTTGGACTGCGAGAGCGCCTGGCGGTCGGTGTTGATGGAGACGAACTCCACGCCGCGCAGCCCGTACTCCACCATGCGGTTGACGGCGTTATTGCCCGCGCCGCCGCAGCCGACGACCTTGATGCACGCGCCGGCGACAACTTCCTGTTCAAATTCCAGCACTGAAAATCCCCCTATCCGTTAAAGCGTAAAGTCTTGGCTTTCACTTGGTAAAAAAGGCCTTGAAGAAATTGCCGATCTTGCCGCCGCCCTCCTGGGGCTTGACCTCCATCTGGCTGACCGACTCGTACACCAGCTCCAGCAGGCCAATGGCCGAGGAGTAGGCGGGCGAGTTGAGCTTGACCGCCGGCGGCGTCGGCGCACGGAAGGTGCGCTCCACGACGGAGGAGATCGTCTCCCGGCCGCCGCGCATCAGGATCAGGCCGCCGCCGGTGATGTAGAACGTGGAGCGGGGCGAGAGGAGCGAGGCGTCCGCCTCGATGGCGTCGTGCACCAGGTCGGACAGCTCCGCGACCTTGGGCTCTATGGACGCCAGCACCGTCTCGCGCGGGAAGGAGACGGTCTGCCCGTCCGGGTCCTTCACCGAGAGCTGGTCCTGGCCGATGCCAAATGTGTACTTGCGCTTTAAGTCCTCCGCCATGTCCATCGTGACGCCAAGGTCCGTGGCAAGGCTGGCCGTAAGGTCGCCGCCGCCCATGGGCAGCACCTTGTGGCGGATCAGCGCGTCCCCCTGGACGAACATGACCTCGGTGGAAAGGTAGCCGATGTCCACCAGCACCGCCACCTTGTCGCGCTCCTCCGGCGGCACCAGCAGCAGCGCCTCTCCCAGGGCCGGGGCCAGGTATCCGTTTATGTGGATGTCCTGCTCCTCCATGCGGGCCTGCATGTCCTCCAGGAACACCGGGTCCGCCACCACGAAGGAGGCGGCGCAGCGTATGAGGCGCCCCTTCTTGCCGGCGGGCTCCATGGTGCGCACGTCGTCCACGGCAAAGAAGGCCGGGCTGCGGTGGATGACGACACCCTCCTGCCGGGGCTTGTAGTCCAGGGCAAGGTTCATCACCTCGTCCACGTCCTCGGGCGTGATGCGCCTTTCGCTCTCCAGGTCCAGCTCCACCTCCGTCTCCTCCAGGTGGAGGAAATCGCCCGGCACGCCGACGTAGATCTCCTTGATCTCGCGGCCGCTGGACAGTTCCGCCTCGCGCACGGACTTTAAGATGGCCTGCTCCACCGCCTCGTCCGAGGCGTTCCAGTGCGCGTCGCAATATCCGTCATAGGGCACGACGCCAAAGCCCAGCAGGCGCGCCGGGCCGTCGCCGTTCCCCTCTCCTACCAATGTCACGATCTTGGAGGTCCCAAACTCTATGGCCGCTGCCATGCTCTTCACCGTGTAACCTACCTCCCAATCCGTGCAGCGCTTCTCCTCTGCACAACTTACCCATTCTATTTTCTATTATACTTCAAACCCCGGCCCTTGAAAAGTCCGCTTTTTTGTCCGCAAGGTAAATTCCCGGGACATTTCTGCAGTCTTTACAACTTGGAAACATATCCGCGCGCTCTCCCGCTAGTCCTCCCCCTCTTCCGGGGCGGCGGGCTCGCCCGTCTCCGGGTCGATGGGCGCTTCCCCGCCGCCGTCCGGCGCACCGGTGTCCGGCTCCTCGGCGCCCGATTCGCCTCCGTCCGGCGCTTCCCCGTCCGGGGCCTCCTGCGGGGCGATCTGCTGCGGCGCGAGGTAGGAGGCGTTCTCGCCTGTGGAGACGGTGATGACCCCGCCCTCGTACCCCTCGGAGACCAAGATGGGCTCCACGGCGCGCAGCCAGCGGATCTTCTCCCCCATGTCGGCGAAGTTCCCCAGGCGCACCTCGTAGCCGCTGACCGTGGTCATCCAAAGGTCGGAGACGCTCTCCAGATTGATCTCGGAGACGAGCTGGATCGCGTTTTGGCTGTGCAGCTCGGTTAGGATCGCGCGCAGGGCGTCCATCTGGCTGGGGATGGAGGAGGTCACCGTCTCGCGCACCGCGTAGCCGCCGTTTACGCGCAGGGAGCTGACCACCGGCACGGAGGTATCGCCCAGGTCGTTTCGCGTCTCCAGCACAAAGCCCGTCTCGTCGATCAGCAGGAAGCTGTCCAGGTACCGCACCGCCGCCGCGGCCCGCCGCTCTTTGACCTCGATGCGCACGCGGTCCGGGAAGACATAGGCGATGCTCTGCACCTGGAAATAGGGGTCCTCGTCGATGCGGGCGCGGATCTTGGCAAAGTCCAGGCGCAGTATGCTCTCCTCGTTCTCGATGGCGGCCAGATTCACCACGTCCGCCGGGTCGCGCGCCTCGCACCCCAGCACCACCACCTGCCGCACGCGCATGACTTCGCTGCCGGCGTAGGCGCCCAGCGCCACGGTCAGCAGCAGCAGAAACAACACCAGCAATACGCGCGCGCGCACAAGCTCCACGCCCCTTTCCTTGGCAAAACGTTCAGCCTTCCCCGCCCGGCAGGCGGCGGATCCGCGCCCCCAGCGCGGCGAGTTTCTCCTCCAGACGCTCGTATCCGCGGTCGATGAGCGCCACGTTCTCCACCAGACTCTCGCCCTCGGCCATCAGCGCGGCGATGCACAGCGCCGCCCCGGCCCGCAGGTCCCGCGCCGTGACGCGCGCGCCGCTTAAGCGCGGCACGCCGCGCACCACCGCCGCCCGGCCGCTGACCTGTATGTCCGCGCCCATGCGCCCAAGCTCCGCCGCGTGCGACATCCGGCTCTCAAAGACGTTCTCCACGATCAGGGACGTGCCCTGTCCGCGCGTCAGCAGCGCCATCATCGGCGCCTGCAGGTCCGTGGCAAAGCCGGGGAAGGGCGCGGTCTCGATGCGGCGCACCGCGCGCGGGCGTGTACGCAGGCGCAGGTGCACGCCCGCCTCCCGGCCGCACTTCACCTCCGCCCCCGCCTCGCGCAGCTTGTGCAAAAGCGCGGTGAGGTCCTGCGGCCTTGCGTCGCGCACGTAGATCTCGCCCCCCGACCCGGCCGCCGCCAGCAGCAAGGTCCCGGCGCAGATGCGGTCCGGCAGCGGCGTGTAGGCGCGGCCGGTGAGCCTTGCCACACCCTCGATGCGGATCGTGCCCGTGCCCGCGCCGCGGACCCTGCCGCCGCAGGCGTTCAGGAAGCGCGCCAGGTCCGCGATCTCCGGCTCGCGCGCGGCGTTGCAGATCACGCTCTCGCCCCGGGCGCAGACCGCGGCCAGCATCGCGTTTTCCGTCGCGCCCACCGACGGGTAGTCCAGATGCACCGCCCCGCCGCGCAAGGTCCCGCGGCAGAGTATGTGCCCGCGCTCCTCCTCCACGCGCGCGCCCAGGGCGCGCAGGGCGGACAGATGCAGGTCCACGGGGCGCAGGCCGATCTCGCAGCCGCCCGGATATGTAAACACCGCCTGGCCAAAGCGCGAGAGCACCGGCCCCAGCATGAAGATCGAGGAGCGCATCCGCTTGGACAGCGCCTCCGGCATCACGCAGCCGCAGGCGCCGCCCGCGTCCACGATCAGGTCCTCGCCCTCGCGCTGCGCCCGGCAGCCCAGGCTCTGCAGCAGCGCGCACATATCGGCGATGTCGGAGAGCCGGGGACAGCCGCAAAGCATCACCGGCTCCTTCATCAGCAGGCAGGCCGCCAGCAGCGGCAGCACCGCGTTCTTGGCCGCGCCCACGCGCGCCTCGCCCGAGAGCCGCTCTCCTCCCACAACGGAAAACGCTTCCATGCACAAACCCCTCCTGTCCTTGACAGGATATGCGCGCATGGCCTTCCCTGGTGCGCTTTGCCCGGGAAAAAAGTCAGCGGGCGCTCTCCGCCCAGCGGCGGCGCAGATCCTGCACGCGCTCCGGCAGGACCTTTTCCTTCAGCGGCGCGGGGCGGCGCGACACGGACACCAGCAGCCCCATCGTGGTCAGGAATATGGCCATGGACGTGCCGCCGGAGGTAAAGAAGGGCAGCGGTATGCCGGTGGTCGGGGCAAAGCCCGTGACGACCAGCACGTTGATGATCACCTGCAGGGCGATGACGGAGGTGAGCCCCAGCGCCAGGTAGCAGCCGAAGCGGTCCGAGGCGTTCACCGCGATGCGGTAGCCGAAGTAGACCAGTATCAGGAACCCCGCCAGCACCGCCAGGCTGCCAAGGTACCCGATCTCCTCGGCCACGATGGAGAAGATGAAGTCGGAGGAGGCCAGGGGCAGAAAGCCGTGCTTCTGCTTGGACAGGCCGAGCCCCGTGCCGAACCAGCCGCCGTTGCCAAGCGCGTAATAGCTCTGCACCAGCTGGTAGCCCTGGTTGCCCGCGTCCTGCCAGGGGTCCAGGAAGAACACGATGCGCGACCAGCGCTCCGTGATCACAAAGCGCGCCAGCACAAAGAAGCCGACAATGGCAATGGCCAGCAGCACAAACAGCGTGCGCTTGCGCATGCCCCCCGCCATCATGAGGAACAGCGTCACAAACACGATCAGGCACGAGGTGGACAGGTTCGGCTGCGCCAGCAGCAGCAGCACGAACAGGCCCACCGTGAACAGCGCGGCGAAGTTGTTGCGCCAGAAGTAGCGCATGGTGTTCTGCCGCTTGTCGATGTAGTAGGAGAGGTAGAGCACGACGCCCACCTTCAGGAACTCCGACGGCTGTATCGAGAGCCAGGTGGTCTTATCGTCCGGGCCAAAGTACAGCCAGCGCCGCGCGCCGTTGAGCGAGGGGGAGCGCACAAGGAACGTGCCGTTGTTAAAGGCTTTGCTGACGTGCTCCCCGAGCAGCGGCAGGAGCACCACCAAAGACAGCAGCACGGCGCAGAGGCCCAGCAGCCCCAGCACCACCCAGCGCTGCCGGAGGAAGCGGTAGTCCAGGTGCATGGCGGCAAAGAAGCCCGCGCCGCCCAGGATCATGCCGGTGATCTGCGTCTTGAACTCGCTGTAGGCGCTCTGGTTGCTGGCGCTGAGCGTGTAGGAGGAGGCCGAGAGCACCATCAAGGAGCCGAATATCGCCAGGGCGATCGTGCAGACGATCACGCCGTAGTCCATCGGCAGGTGCTGGCCGAACACCCAGATGTTCCGCACCGTCCAGCGGCGCGGCTCCGGGTCGTAGAGGTGCGAGCGGCGCTGTTCCGCCCGGCGCTCCGCCTCCGCGCGGCGTTTTTGCGCCGCGCCGCGGTCGGGGGCCGCACGGCGGTTGGACGCCGCACCGCGGTCGGGGGCCGCACCGCGGCTGGGGGCCCGTCTGTCGATCCGAGGCAAGGTCGCCTCCCCTCCTTTCTGCCCGCGCGCGGGGATCTCAGTTCCCGGCGTATTCCGCCACGATCTGCTTAAACACCCGCCCGCGCTGCTCGAAGTCCTGGAACATATCGAACGAGGCGCAGGCCGGGGAGAGCAGCACGTTTTCCCCCTCATGCGCCATGTCGCGCGCCATGTCCACGGCCGCGCGGAAGGAACCGGCGCGCGCATAGGCGGCAAAGCCCACCGCCTTGAGCGCCTCCTCGATCTGCGGCGCGGTGTCGCCCAGCGTCACCACGGCGCGCACCTTGCTGGCCGCGATCTCCTTTGCCAGGGGCAGGAAGTCGGCGTGCTTGTCAAAGCCGCCGGCAAGCAGGATCGTCGGCGCGCGCATGGCCCGCACGGCGCGGATGCTGGCGTCGACATTGGTGCCCTTGGAGTCGTTGATGTAGGTCACGCCTTTCACCGTGCGCACGGTCTCGATGCGGTGCTCCACGCCCGGGAAGGTGCGCAGCGTGTGGCGCACGACGGGCGCCGGCACGCCGGAGAGCAGCGCCAGGGCCGCGGCGGCCAGGGCGTTTTCCTGGTTGTGCGCGCCGGGTATGCGGATCTCCTCCGCCTTCATCACGCGGCGCTTCTTCCCCGCCAGGGAAAAGACCACGTCCTCGCCCTCCAGGTAGGCGCCCGTCTCCACCGCCTGCCGCCGCGAGAACCAGGCGACGGAGCAGCGCAGCTTCCCCGCCAGCTCCCGCACGATCGGGTCGTCGAGGTTGAGCACCGCGTAGTCCTCTGGCCCCATGTTTTCAAAGATGCGGGCCTTGACGCGGATGTACTCCTCCATCGTGCCGTGGCGGTTCAAGTGGTCCTCCGTGATGTTGCACAGTATCGCGACGCGGGGGTGGAAGTCGCGGATCGTCTCCAGCTGGAAGGAGGAGACCTCCGCCACCACCACGTCCTCCGGCCCGGCGGCAAGCGCGCAGCCGGTGATGGGCGTACCGATATTGCCCACCACATACGCCTTCTTGCCCATGTTGGTGAAGATCTCGCCGATCAGCGTCGTGGTCGTGGTCTTGCCGTTTGTGCCGGTCACGGCGTAGAGCGGCGCGCGCGAGACCTCCGCCCCCAGCTCCAGCTCGCCGATCAGCGGCACGCCCGATGCCTGCACCGCCCGCAGCACCGGCGCCGTGAGCGGTATGCCGGGGCTCGTCACCGCAAGGTCATAGCTCTTCAGGTCCTCCGGTATGGCCTCCGCGCCAAAGGCGCGGCGCAGGTCCATGCCGCTTAGGGGCTTTAGCTGCTCCTGCAGCTGCGCCTCCTCCTTGCTGTCGGAGATCGTCACCCGCGCGCCCAATTCATACAGGCACTGCGCCGCGCACACGCCGGAGCGCGCCATGCCGCACACCAGCACCTTTTTCCCTGCAAACTCCATCGCTCATCCCGCCTTTCTCGCTTTGCGTCTTACATCGTGGTGGAAAGGATCCCCAGCGCGCAGGCCAGCACCGTGACCCCGGCAAAGAGCAGCACCACGCGCTTTTCCGACAGGCCGCTCATCTCCAGATGGTGGTGCAGCGGCGCCATGCGAAACAGCCGCCTGTGCCGGTACTTGATCGACAGCAGCTGCAGTATGTCTGACAGGCTCTCCAGAACGTACATGATGCCCATCAAGAGGATCAGCAGCGGCTGGCGCAGCAGGAGCGAGGCCAGCACATAGGCCCCGCCCAGGCCGAAGGACCCGGTGTCCCCCATGAACACCCGCGCCGGGTAGGCGTTGAAGCGCAGGAAGCCCAGGCAGGCCCCGGCCGTGGCCGCGCACAGTACCGCCACCGTCTCATCCCCCGCAAACAGCGCGATCAGCGACAGCGCCGCGGTGACGAGCATCGTCACCGTGGACAAAAGCCCGTCCACGCCGTCCATCAGGTTGACGGAGTTGGTGGTCGCGACCACCGCAAAGGCCGCAAAGGGGATGTACCAGATGCCAAGGTCCACCTGCAGGTCCGTAAAGGGCACATAGATGACGCTGCCCACCTGCGGGTGGAAATAGCAAAACAGCGCGATGCCAAGCGCCAGCAGGCCCTGCACCGCCAGCTTCTGCCTGACCGACAGCCCCTCCGGCCGCTTGCGCACGGCCTTGATAAAGTCGTCCAGGAACCCCAGCGCGCCAAAGCCCAGCGCAAAGAGCAGCGCCGGCAGCATCAGGCTCCAGCGCGTCTTCGCCGGCGAAAACACCAGCGCCGCGGCGCACAGCGCAAGGAGGATCATGATGCCGCCCATGATGGGCGTGCCGGTCTTCTTGTTGTGGGTGGTGAGGCCGTAGTTGCGCTCGGTGGCGCCAAAGTTTAGGCGCCTTAGCTTCTCGATGACGAACGGCCCCATCGCCAGCACCAGGAGAAAGGCCAGGATTAGGGCAAATACCATGCTCTGCATACCGTTTTCCCCCTCCTTACGCCTGGGCCGCGCCCTCGCGCTCCAGCTCTTCCAGCAGCTCCCGCACCACGACCTTCTCGTCAAAGGGCAGCTTCCTGCCGCCGACGTCCTGGTAGGTCTCGTGGCCCTTGCCGGCAAGGACGATCACGTCCCCGGCCCTGGCGTGGGTAAGCGCGTAGCGGATGGCCTGCCGCCTATTTTCGATGACGACGTAAGGGGCCTTCGTCTCCCGTATGCCGGCCTCGATCTGACGCAGGATCTCGCCCGGGTCCTCCAGGCGCGGGTTGTCGGAGGTGAGGATGGTAAAGTCCGACAGCCTGCCGCTGATCTCGCCCATGATCGGCCGCTTTTCCTTGTCGCGCCCGCCGCCGCAGCCAAAGAGGCAGATGAGGCGCCCGCGCGTGAACTCGCGTATGGTGGTGAGTATGTTCTCCAGCGAGGCCGGGGAGTGGGCGTAGTCCAGTATCACGCGGTAGGGCGTGCGCGTGGGCAGGGGCTCGATGCGCCCGGGCACCACGGTGACGCTCTCCAGACCGGCCTTGACCTCCTCCGGCTTCATGCCAAGCTCCAGGCACGCCACCGCTGCGGCCATGCTGTTGTAGACGTTGAATATGCCGGAGATCTGCAGGTGCAGCGGTATGCGCTCATTCTTCCAGCTGAGCAGATAGCTTACGCCGCTTTCGTGGATCTCGATGTCGTTGGCGTAGGCGTCGGCCGGGCGGGCGACACCGAACGTCGTTGCGGGCACGCGGCCCAGCATATGGGAAGACGCCTCGTCGTCCAGGTTCACCACCGCGTGCTCAAGGTACGCGGGGTCGAAAAACTTCTCCTTGGCCCGCCTGTACGTCTCCATCGTGCCGAAATAGTCCAGGTGGTCCTGGGAGAAGTTGGTGAACACCCCTTGGACAAAGCGCATGCCCACGAGCTTGCGCAGGTCCAGCGCGTGCGCCGAGACCTCCATGACGAAAAAGTCGCAGCCCGCGTCGCGCATGCGGCGCAAAAGCGCCTGCTCGTCGATGGGGTCGGGGGTGGTGAGGGTGCTTGGCTCCTCTTTGTCGCCGATGAAGTTTGCCACCGTGCCCATCAGGCCGACCTTGTGTCCGGCGGCGCGGGCGATGGCGCGCACGAGGAAGGCGGTGGTGGTCTTTCCCTTTGTGCCGGTGATGCCCACGCCCGTCATCTCCCGGGCCGGGTAGCCGTAGAAGCACTGCGCCATGCGGCTCATGGCGGCGCGGGCGTCGGAGACCCGCACCTGCGGCAGGTCCAGGGGCAGGCGGCGCTCCACCACCAGGGCCCTCGCGCCCTTGTCCGCGGCGGCCTGGGCGAAGCTGTGGCCGTCCACGCGCAGGCCCGGCAGGCAGAAATAGAGGTCCCCCGGCTGCACGCGGCGCGAGTCGCAGCTCAGGCCCGTGATCTCCGCCTGGCCAAAGACCTCCGCCGCTTCCGGCAGGGCGCTTGCCAATGTCGTAAGTTTCAAGGTCGTTCCTCTCCTTTTATCGTCTCGCCCGTTCGGGCGTCAGTCAAATCGCACTTCCACATGCGTCCCCGGGGCAACACGCGTGCCCGCTTCCGGGTACTGGCTCTCACACAGGCCGCTGCCCTCGATCTCCATCACCAGCCCCGCGTTGCGCAGCGCGCGGTTGGCGGGCACAAGGCTCATGCCGGTTAGGTCCGGCACCTCCACCAGCCCGTCGTCCGGCGGCTCGACGTACTCGGTGTAGAGCACCACCAGCGACCCCTCCGGGACACTGGCCCCGGCGGCGGGGAGCTGGCCCTGCACCGTCTCCCCCAGGCCGTCCACCATCACGCGCAGGCCGGCGTTTTGCAGCGCGGCGCTGGCGGCGGAGACGGAGGCGCCGCTCACGCCCGGCACCTCGACGCTGCTGCCCGCAAGCTCCTCCTCGCCCTCCTCAAACTCCGGCTCAACGCCTATGTACTTCAGCGTCTCCTCCAGGATCGTGCGGGCGTAGGGCGCGGCCACCGTCGAGCCGTAGTCCGGCCGCACGCTCGGTTCATCCACGATGAACAGCAGCCCGATCTCCGGGTCGTCCATGGGGGCAAAGCCCAGGAACGAGCAGATGTGCAGGTCGCTTGACACCTTGCCGTTTACGTACTTTTGCGCCGTGCCGGTCTTGCCGCCGACGCGGTAGCCGGGGATGTAGGCGTTGCGGCCGCCGCCGTTTTCCACGGCGTTTTCCAGCAGCGCGCGCATCTTGTCCGAGGTCTCCTTGGAGATGGGGTTGCCCACCACCTCTTTTTCGAAGGAGGCCAGCACCGTGCCGTCGCTGTCCGTGATCTCCTTGACGATGTGGGGGCGCAGCAGCTCCCCGCCGTTGACCGCGGCGCAGCAGGCGGTGAGCAGCTGCACGGGCGAGACGGACACGCTCTGCCCGAAGGCGACCCGGGCGATGTCCACGTTCTTTACGTACTTGTAGGCGATCATCTGGCCGGAGGTGGCGCCGGGCAGGTCGATCGGCACCTCCATGCCGATGCCAAAGGCGTGCAGGCCGTCGTAGAATGTGTCGATCCCCATGCGCAGCGCCAGTTCGACAAAGACCGGGTTGCAGGAGTTGGCCACGGCGTCGGCCAGCGTCTGCACGCCGTGCGGGTTGCCGGTGCGCCAGCAGGAGATCTTGTCCCCGTCCACCAGTATGCTGCCCTTGCAGGTGAAGGTTTCCTCCAGGTTCACCACGTCGTTTTCCAGTGCCAGGGCGGTGGTCAGGATCTTGAACGTCGAGCCCGGCTCGTAGGCGTCCTGCACGCAGGAGTTGCGCATCAGCGCGGACAGCTCCGTAAGGTCGTCGCGCGGCGGGGAATTCAGGTCAAAGTCGGGCTTGTTGACCATGCCCAGGATCTCGCCCGTCTTTACATTCATCATCACCGCGCGCACGGCCTTGGCGCCGGTCTCCTCCATCGCCTGCTCGGCGACGTTCTCCATCACCGACTGGATCACATAGTCCACCGTAAGGCGCACCGTGGCGCCGTCCTCCGGGTCAACGTATATCTCCTCGCCGCTGTCCATGCGGCGGCCCAGGGAGTCCACCTCCGCCATCAGCCGCCCGTCCGAGCCGCGCAGCACCTCGTCCATGCTCTTTTCCAGGCCCTCCTGGCCCACGCCCGAGACGGTGCAAAAGCCCAGCACCTGCGTCAGCAACGCGCCCATCGGTTAGACGCGCACCGTGTCCTGCGTCACCTCTATGCCCTGCAGGTGGGCCTCCTCCACCTCGTCCCCCAACTCGATCTTGACCTGGCGGGCCAGGCGCACCGTCGTGCGCGAGCTGTCGGTGATCTTGTCGTACACCTCCTGCGCATCCATGTCCAGGATCTCCGCCAGCGCCTGGGCGGTGTCGCTGATGCGCGCAAGGCGCACGCTCTCCTCCTCGCCGCCGTCCAGGTTCAGGACCGCCTCCGGCCGGGCGCTGATGGTGACCGAGCTTGCCGACTGGGCCAGAACGCGGCCGTTCACGTCCACGATCTCGCCGCGCCGGGCGGCGACGGTGAAAGAGTGCGTCCACTGGGAGATGGCGCGGCTCTGCAGGTTCTCGCCGTCCAGTATCATGATGTAGAACAGGCGCGCCACCATCACCGCAAAGCAAAGACAGACAAGACAAAAGAGCCAGCCAATGCGGTTCTTCGTCTTGTCTTTGGGGGGCGTATTCGGCATGCCTGACTCCTTTCAAGGCGCTTTTATGCGGCCCCGCGCTAAAGGGGCCGCCGAGGGACAAAAGAAGGGGGAGACGCGCCCCCCTTTTCGCTTGTGCGAAACACGGTCAGTCGGGCAGGGCGACGACGCGGGTGTTTTCCTTTTTCGCGTAATCCATATGCAGGTCGTCGCGGGCATAGTCCTGAATGCGGCCGATGTCGCCGGCCATGTTGATCTCGGCCTCCAGCTCCTCCAATCGGCGCTGCTGGTCCTCGATCTCGGCGCTGATCCGCCGCTGCTCCACCAGCATGTTTTCCAGCGTCGCCGAGCGGGACAGCAGCGTGTAGAAGCCGAAGCCCACGCAGGATACAAGCCCGATGAGCAGCACGGCAAAGACGCCGCGGACGCGGTGCTCGCGGCGGCGCAGCGCCTCCGCTTCCTCGCGCCTGCGCTGCTCTTCCTCCGCTTCCCTCCTGCGCCTCTCGTCCAGGTCCCGGCGCGCGTCGTGCGCGCGGGCCGTGCGCAGATTGACCTCCTCGCGCGTAAGGCGGCGCGTCTCCGGCTCCGGCGCGTAATAGGCGCGCGGCGGGTCGGCGCGGCGGCGGTCCTGCGGCGAGCGCGTGTCGCGCAGGGGTTCGCCCCTGTGGGAGGCGTCCCGGCGGCGGATCGGCTCGGCGCGGCGCGTGACGGGCTCTTCCGTCAGCGCCTCCCGGCGGGACGCGCGGCGGACGGTGTTCCCGGCCACATAGTAATCGGCGTCCAGGCCCTGGCTCCTCTTGTGCACCGGCATTACAGCGTCCCTCCTTTTTTAACGATGGCGTCCGGCGTTTGTTTCAAATTTCCATTTCCCCCTCGCCCCGCTCGAAGGCGCGCACCTTGGCGCTGTGGGCGCGGCGGTTGGCCGCGCACTCCTCTTCGCTCGGCAATACGGGCTTGCGCGTGACGATCCTGCCCGCGCTCTTCTTGCCGCAGACGCAGATGGGGCTGCGCGGCGGGCAGGTGCAGGGGTCCTGCAGGCGGCGGAAGGCGTTCTTTACGATGCGGTCCTCCAGCGAGTGGAAGGTGATGACCACCAGCCGCCCGCCGGACTTCAGCCGCCCGGCGGCGCTGAGCAGCGCCCCCGGCAGGAGCGAGAGCTCGGAGTTCACCTCGATGCGCACCGCCTGGAACGTGCGCCTGGCCGGGTGCGACACCTCGCGCCGCGCCGCCGCCGGCACCGCCGCGTCGATGACGCGCACAAGGTCCTGCGTCGTGTGCAATGGGCGTGCCTGAACGATGAATTTGGCGATGCGCGCGGCCCACTTTTCTTCGCCGTACTCCCAAAGTATGCGCGCGATCTCCTTTTCCTCGTAGGTGTTCAGCACGTCCGCGGCGGTGAGCGCCGCCTCCTGGTCCATGCGCATGTCCAGCGGCGCGTCCGCGTGGAAGGAAAAGCCGCGCTCCGGGTTGTCCAGCTGGTAGGAGGAGACGCCAAGGTCCATCAGCACCCCGTCCACCAGCCCCACGCCCGCCCCGTCAAGCAGCGCGGGCAGGTCCGCGTAGTTGCCGTGCAGCGCGGAAAAGCGCCCGGAATAGGGGGCCAGCCGCGCTCCCGCGGCCCGCAGCGCCTCCCGGTCGCGGTCGATGCCAAACACCTGTCCGCGCGTGCGGCGCAGGATCTCCTCCGTGTGTCCGCCGCCGCCCAGCGTCGCGTCGACAAAGACGCCGTCCGGCCGCCGGGAGAGGTTGAGCAGCTCCATGCACGGCTCGAGCAGCACGGGTATATGTGCAAAATCCATTTAACTTTCCTCGATAAAGCGGAAGAATTCGTCGCGGTTCCAGATCTCGACATGGCGTCCCGCGCCGGAGATGACGACGTCCTTTTCCAGATGCGCGTACTTTCGCATGGAGGTGGGCAGGAGCAGGCGCCCCTGGCGGTCCATCTCGTTGTCGTCCACGCTCGTGGCCAGGAGCTTGCGCATCTTGTCGTAGGCCTCTACGTCGCTCTCCTCGATCTTCTCAAATTTTTCGTACACGGCGTTCCACTCCGACAGGGAGTACAGGCAGATGCAGCCGCCGCGGCCGCGCATCATGGCGATGGTCTTGCCCAGCTGCTCGCGGAACTTCGAAGGGATGGTGACGCGCCCCTTGGGGTCGAGACTGTGCTCGTAATAGCCGGAATAGCGGTCCGCCACGCGCCTCATCTCCCTTCCCCACGCCCCGTCTCTGCCGGGCCCTTTTCAGGGAGCGCCCTCCACACTCTGCCACGACGCTCCACTTGCCTATATAGATTCTCCACAGGGTCGGGTTTTCCTGCCCGTTTCCCACACACTGCACAAAAATTTCGCTGGAAATTTTCGACAATATCCCATCTCCGGCCGCAAATTTCGCGCTTTAATGAGAAAATATGTTCCCTTTATGCGTTTTGTCACAGTGTTTGGCACTTTTTCGCCACGCGGAACGCCGTTGCACGGGCATAAAACAAACCCCGGTCGGTTTTTCCTCCCTCATGGGAGAACCGACCGGGGTCTGTTGAGTCCGGCGCTACTCGGCGTTTTCGCCGCAGATGCAGCGCAGGGCGAATCCCGTTCCATCGCAGGAGACCTGGTGGTAGACGACGCCCTTCCGCTCGCCGGAGAAGGCGCCGCGCAGGCCTTCTGCGTGCAGATGGCCGTAGACGCAGTGGCGCACGCCGAAGCGCTCCAGCAGCTCTGTAAATCCGCTGTCCTCGCGCCGCTCGTTAAAGGGCGGATAGTGGAGCATGGCCACGATGGGCAGGCGTTTTTTCGCCGCGTCCTGCAAAGAGAGCTCCAGGCGCATCACCTCGCGGCGGTAGATCTTCTCGTCCTGGGCCTCGCTGTTTGGGCCGGGGACGGTCCAGCCGCGGCTGCCGGCAAAGGCGATGCCGGAAAGCGCCAGGGCGTCGTTCTGCAAGGCGTAGTTTCCGGCGGGCAGCAGGGCGCGCAGGCGCGTCAGGGACGACCACCAGTAGTCGTGGTTGCCGCGCAGGAAGATCTTGCGGCCCGGCAGCGCGCAGACGGCGGCAAGGTCCGGGGCGGCCTCCTCCAGCGTCATGGCCCAGGAGATGTCGCCGGGCAGGAGCACCACGTCCTCGTCCTCGACCTTTTTGCGCCAGTCGGCGCAGATCTTGTCGAAGTGGCCCTCCCAGTGCGCGCCGAAGACGTCCATGGGCTTGCGCTGGCCTCCCGGCAAATGGAGGTCGCCGATGGCAAACACGCGCATACAGGGGGCGCTCCTTTCTCGTCTCTAGTCGGCCTTTTTGTCCGCGTCGGGAGCGTCCTCGTCCTGCTCCTCTTCCTCTTCGTCCTCCATGCCCAGTTCCTTGTGGATCTCGCTGTACTCGGTGGAGGGGATGTCCTCGTCCACGTCGATGTTGATCTCCTCCAGGTCGCTTGTGGCCTCGAGCGCGGCCACGTCCGTCTCCTCGGGAACGGTCTCCTCGTCGCCGTCCTCGGCGTGAACGCCCTCCTGCAGCTTCAGCTCCTTCAGGCACTGCGCGCAGAGCTCCTCGCCGGGAACGACCGGGCGCTCGCCGCAGGCGGAACAGAGCTCCAGCTCCTCGTGCTCGTCCTCGCCGCGCATCTCGCGCTTGCAGACGGGGCAATAGCGCTCCGACTCCTGAATGTAGTTCAGCTCGCAGCGCGGGCACTTGATGTAACCCATACGATCCTCTCCTCCAGATCCTCATGACGGGCGACGCGGGGACAGTGCGCGCCGAGGCGTCGAAAAACCCCGCTTTTCCACGCCCGTTCTCGTCCACACGCACCGCTTTCGCCCATTTTTCAGAGGCCATTATATAACGAACCGTGCCCGGTTGCAAGGGGTTGCCCGGCGCTTTTTTATAAACCACGTTATTTAACATTTCGCCGTCCTTCCATCCGACCGGAGCGGCAAATTCCCGCAATGATTTTACATAATTTTCATTGACGGCAAGCGCGCGGGCGTGCTATATTTATTCATGACAGGAAGCCTTCTTTAGATACATATCTTTATATGTCCCATTCTTGTCCTATTTGCTGATTCGTCAGCTCCTTTCCAACACCACATCGCCAGGTCTCCTGTCGAATGGCCGCGGTCAATTTTCGGATTGGCCGCCTTTTCTTTCGATTTTTTCCGTTTGGGAGGAAACTGCGTATGTATGAAGCGGAGCTTTTTGGCGTGCGCGTGCGCATCGCGGCGCCGCCCGAACTCTTTTCCCCGCAGGCCGCCGACCGCGGCACGCTGGCCATGGTCTCGCAGGTGCAGCTCCTGCCGGGGCAGCGGCTGCTGGACCTTGGCTGCGGCGCGGGGCTGGTGGGCATCGCCGCGGCCAAGGTTTTGGGGGAAAGCGCCGTGATCCTTACGGACGCCGACCCCGCGGCCGTGCGCTGCGCGCGCGAAAACGCCGTGCGCAACGGCCTGCCCGGGCTGCGCGTCGTGCAGGGAGACGCGCTTAATGCCGTGGAAGAGACGGGCTTTGATTGGATACTCTCCAACCCGCCCTATCACGCGGACTTCTCCGTGCCCAAGCGTTTCATTGAAAAAGGATTCAATCGCCTGAAGATCGGCGGGTGCCTGGTGATGGTGGTCAAGCGCCTGCCCTGGTACAAGAACAAGCTCACCGCCATCTTTGGCGGCGTGCGCGTGCGCCAGGTCGACGGCTACTTCGTCCTCACCGCCCAGCGCCGCGAACTGCGCTACGCCAACAGCGCACCCCGCCGCGCCTGACCCGCCGGGGCCTTGCCCCACCCCGGGCATCCCTCGACTCCGTGGCAAAGCGGGGCGAGAGAGCCGCTGCGCGTCTCCCCCGCCCCGCTTTGCCACAGGGCCCCCGCAGCGCCTCTCCTTCGTCGAGGCGCAACGGAGGTCCTTCCCTCGTTTCGTACTCTGCCGCGACGGCGCAGCCGACGCGGGTTTTTTCGGCGCCTGCGGCGCCGAAAAAAAGGGTGGGTGGGGCGAAGCCCCACCCACATTTTACTTGCGCTCCGGCGCGTATTCCTTGCCGAAGGTCTCCACCGTGACCTTCTCCATCACCGGGTACTCCAGCGGCCGGTCGGCAAAGTCCGTCTTCAGCGCGGCGATGCGGTCCACCGCCTCGATGCCCTCGGTCACGCGGCCAAAGGCGGCGTAAGCGCCGTCCAGATAGGGCGCGTCCGCGTGCATGATGAAGAACTGCGATCCGGCCGAGTTCGGCGCCTGCGTGCGCGCCATGGAGATCACACCGCGCTCATGCTTGAGCATGTTGGGGAAGCCGTTCTGGCGGAACTCGCCGCGGATGGTGAAGCCCGGGCCGCCCATGCCGTTGCCCATCGGGTCGCCGCCCTGGATCATGAAGCCGGGAATGACGCGATGGAAGCCCAGCCCGTCGTAAAAGCCGTCCTGCACCAGCTTCACAAAGGAAGCAACCGTGTTGGGCGCGATCTCCGGATAGAGCTCGAGCTTGATCACGTCGCCGTTGCGCATCTGAATGGTCACGATAGGATTCATTGCTTTGCCCTCCTTGTCCCCCTGCCGGGAACTCTCCTACACAGTATAGCAGAAACGCGCCAAAAGAAAAGCTCTGATTTCATTCATCGCCGCCTTTTCTTCCTATATAAAACGCGCTGCCCATTCAAAC
>CALWKN010000026.1 GCA_944381265.1 uncultured Clostridia bacterium | reverse complement strand
GGGCTTTCCGAGGGGGCGGGGACGGCCTCCTCCGATCCGGGCAGCAGGGCCTGGGCGCCGGCGATGGCGCTTTGCAGCGCGGCGGCGTCGCCGCTTTGCAGGGCGCTTTGCAGGGCGGAGTAGGCGGAGGCGACCTCGGGGACGCTGAGGTCGGCGCTGGCGTCCATGAAGGCGAGCATGTCCTGCGCCTGCACCTGCAGCGCGGTCAGGTCCTCGCCTGTGACGGCGCCGCCGGAGAGCCAGCCCTCCTCCGCCGCCACGCGCGCCTCGATGGCCTCCAGCGTGATGTCCTCGTCAAAGGGGCCCTCGACGCCGAAGATCTCCTCCACCATCTCGTTTTTCTCGTCCTGGTAGACGATGAAGTAGGAGGTGGAGCCGACGTACTGGCCGTTGCCGGGCACGGTGTGGCGGGCGATGTCGTCCATGGAGAGGTCCTTGGCAAACCAGGCAAGGGTCGCGATCTGCAAGGTGTCAAGGTTTGTGTCGATGTTCTCCTGCACGGCGGCGTAGATGTCGGGGATGTTCACGACCTGGTCGGTCTTGAGCATCTGCTCGAATATGGCAAAGAGTATGCGCTGCTGGCGGTCGATGCGGTCGATGTCGCCGCGGCCGCCCTTGCGCCAGCGGCAGTAGTCGAGCACGGCCTGGCCGTCCATGTGCTGCAGGCCCTTTTCCGTTTTGCGGCCGTTGAGTGTAAAGGCGATGTCCACGTCGTAGTCCACGCCGCCCATGGCGTTGACCACGTCCTTGACCACGTTCATGCCAAAGCCGACGTAGTAGTCCACCGGCACGCCCAGGAGGTCGGAGACGGTATTCATGGCGTAGGCATAGCCGTCCTTGTCGCGGCCGCCGCCGAAGGTGAAGGCGGCGTTGATCTTGTTAAAGCGGCTGCCCTCGTTGATGCGCACATAGCTGTCGCGCGGGATGGAGATCATGTCCACCTTTTTGTTGTCGAAGTCGACGGTGACAAGGATCATGGTGTCCGTGCGGAAGTTCATGCCCGCCTCCACGCGCTCGATGCTGCTGTCGGCGCCAAGGAGGAGGACGTTGATGCGGTTGGAGGAAAACTCGTAGTCCGGCGGGGTGGCGGTGGGCTCCGGCGTCGGGCTGGGGGTAGCCTCAGGGGCGGCGCTCTCCGGCGCGGCGGTGGGCGTCGGGGTGGGCGCAAGGGACACGGTGTTCTCCTCGCCGCGAAGCTCGGAGAAGGCGTTTTCGGGGTTGGAAATGTAGTGTACCAGCCAGATCCCGCCGCCGACGGCGCACAGCAGCAGCGCGGCCAGGGCGAGCAAGGCAATGCGAAGGGCTTTGCCCTTTTTCTTCTTCGTCAAGTTCTCACACCTCCGTACTTAAAGACGACAGGAAATTGGATTCGTTGCGCGGCGGCAAAATTCCTGCCGGAAAATTCGGGGAAATGCGCACGGCCACCACGGAACCCCATGGGACGCTGCGTGCGGGCGCGGCCCTCTCCCCTTTTCTCCGCACGCAAAAGCGGGGGCGGGGGGAGCCGCGAGGGGGGCAAGGCCCCCCTCGCGCCGCGCGGCGGCGAAGCCGGCGCGCGGCAGGGGCATGGAAAAGCGCCCGGCCGGCGGGAGGGGTCCCGGGGGGCGGGCGCGGAAAAGCGCGGCGCTCAGAGGCGGACGGGGATGCCGCGGGCGGAAAGGTCGCGCTTGAGCTCGCCGATGTCAAGCTCGCGGAAGTGGAAGAGCGAGGCGGCAAGCGCGGCGTCGGCGCCGCCCTCGGTGAGCACGCGGGCGAAGTCCTCGGCGCAGCCGGCGCCGCCGGAGGCGATGACGGGCACCTCGACGCAGCCAGAGACGGCGCGGGTGAGCTTTAGGTCAAATCCGGCCTTTGTGCCGTCGGCGTCCATGGAGGTAAGCAGGATCTCCCCCGCGCCAAGGGCCACGGCGCGCCTGGCCCAATTTACGGCGTCAAGGCCGGTGGGCCGCCGGCCGCCGTGGGTGTAGACCTCAAAAAACGCGCCGTTCCACTTGGCGTCGATGGCCAGCACCACGCACTGGGAGCCGAACTTGCGCGCGGCCTCGGCCAGGATCTCGGGGTGGGCCACGGCGTAGGAGTTGACGCTGACCTTCTCGGCCCCGGCGTGGAGCAGGTCGGAGTAGTCCTCTATGGAGCGTATGCCGCCGCCGACGGTGAAGGGGATGTAGACGGCGCGGGCCACGGCGCGCACGGTGTCGAGCATGATGCGCCGCGCGTCCGAGGAGGCGGTGATGTCCAGGAACGTCAACTCGTCCGCGCCGGCGCGGTCGTAGGCGGCGGCGCAGGCCACCGGGTCGCCGGCGTCCTGCAAATCGACGAAGTTCACGCCCTTGACCACGCGGCCGTTCTTTACGTCCAGGCAGGGGATGATTCTCTTGGCAAGCATGGGTGTCCTCCTAGCGCATGGCGGCGAAGTTCTTCAGCAGCACAAGGCCCGTCTCCCCGCTCTTTTCCGGGTGGAACTGCACGGCGCACAGGCTCCCGCGGCGCACGGCGACGTCCATGTCCGCGCCGTAGCGCACGCGCGCCAGCACCAGGGACTTGTCCTGCGCGTCCACGTAGTAGGAGTGGACGAAGTAGAAGTAGGGGTGCATCGGCAGTCCGGCAAAGAGCGGGTCGTCCCTGAGGATCTCGATCTCGTTCCAGCCCATGTGCGGCACCTTGCGGCCGGGGCCGGCGGGGATGCGGCGCACGGCGCCGGAGAGCCAGGAGAGCCCGGGGCTGCCGGGGGACTCCTCGCTGCGGTCAAAGAGCAGCTGCTCGCCGATGCAGATGCCAAGGAAGGGGCGGCCGCTTGCGACAAAGTCGGCCAGCGCCCGGTCCGTGCCGCCCGCGCGCAGCTGCTCCATGGCGTCGCCAAAGGCGCCAACGCCGGGCAATATCACGGCGTCGGCGCGGGAGATCTCCCGCGCCTCACGCGTCAGCAGCGCCGGGGCGCCGATGTGCTCCAGGGCGTGCAGCACGGAGCGGACGTTGCCCGCGCCGTAGTCCACCACTGCGATCATGTGATACCCCTCCCCGCCTTTAGTACTTGCCCAGGTACTCGCTCAGCTCCCACTGGGAGACGCGCATGCGGTACTCGCGCCACTCGGCGCGCTTGGCGGCGAGGTACTTTTCGTAGATGTGGTCGCCCAGCACGCGGCGGATCAGCGGGTCCTCCTCCATGCGCTCCACGGCGGCGTTAAGGTCGGCGGGAAGGGGCGTAACGCCCGCGGCCTTGCGCTCCTCGCGGGACATAGCGTAGATGTTCTGGTTGACATCGCGCGGGGGAGTAAGGCCCTGCTCGATGCCCTCCAGGCCCGCCTCCAGCACCAGGGCAAAGACGAGATAGGGGTTTGCCGTGGGGTCGGGGTTGCGAAGCTCTATGCGCGTGGCCTGGCCCTTGGCGTCGGGGATGCGGATGAGCGGCGAGCGGTTGCGCGCCGACCAGGCGATGTACAATGGCGCCTCGTACCCTGGGACCAGGCGCTTGTAGGAGTTGACCAGCGGGTTGGTCACGGCGGCAAGGGAGGCGGCGTGGCGCATGACGCCGGCGATGAAGTGGTAGGCCTTCTCGCTCAGGCCGCAGCGGTCGTTTTCGTCGCAGAAGACGTTCCTCCCGTTCTGGAAGAGGGACATATTGATGTGCATGCCGTTGCCGGCGATGCCAAAGATCGGCTTGGGCATGAATGTGGCGTGCAGGCCGTGGCGCTGGGCGGTGGTCTTTACGACCTCCTTGAAGGTGATGACGTTGTCTGCGGTGGTCAGGGCCTCGTCGTACTTAAAGTCGATCTCGTGCTGGCCGCGGGCCACCTCGTGGTGGGAGGCCTCGATCTCAAAGCCCATCTCCTCCAGCAGTATGCACATCTCGCGCCGGGCGATCTCGCCGGGGTCCACGGGGCTTATGTCAAAGTAGCTGCCCTCGTCGAACGTGCGCGTGGTGGGCTTGCCCGTCTCGTCCGCCTGGAAGAGGAAGAACTCCAGCTCCGGGCCGACGTAGAAGTCGTAGCCCAGGGACTTGGCGTGGTCGAGCACGCGGCGCAGCACAAAGCGCGGGCAGCCGGCAAAGGGCGCGCCGTTTGTGGTGTGCACGTCGCAGATGAGGCGCGCCACGGGCGTCTCGACGTTCCAGGGCAGCACGCGGAAGCTGTCCGGGTCGGGATAGAGGCACATGTCGCTCTCCTCGATGCGGGTGAAGCCCTCGATGGAGGAGCCGTCGAACTTGCACTCGTTGCGCAAGACCTTCTCGATCTGGCTGGAGGTGACGTTGACGCTCTTCATGGCGCCGAAGATATCGGTGAACTGCAGGCGGATGAAGCGGACGTGCTTCTCCTCCACCAGGCGCAGTATGTCCTGCGGGGTGTACTTGGACATGGCGTATCCTCCTTACTGCAAAAGCGAAAAAGCGCGTGAAAGTTCCGCAAAACTGCCGCGGCGTTTTCGCGGCCCTTCTCCCCTTTTTTCCGGTTCATTTTACCACCGCGCCTTTGGCAGCGTCAAGCGAGACAACGTAAATTTCCGCGCTTTGCGCGTTTGATCGTTCGCTTTTTCGCCCATGGCGCAGAAAATTAACGCGCTTCCCGCCCGCGCTTTGCGTTCGCGCGCTTGACAGACGGCGCATTTTTTTGTAGGGTTTATAGGAAAAATGGCCGCGCCCCGGTTTCTTGGAGAGCGCGGCGGAGCGGGAGGAAGGACTATGGCAGACGCAAGGCATGAGACGGTGCTCGTGCTGGACTTTGGCGGGCAGTACAACCAGCTGATCGCGCGCCGCGTGCGCGACGAGGGCGTATACGCGGAGCTGATCCCCGGGGACAGCCCGATCGAGGCCATACGCGAGAAAAACCCGGACGCGCTGATCCTGACCGGCGGGCCAAACAGCGTCTATGCAAGCGGCGCGCCGCGCTGCGATCCGGCGGTCTTCTCCCTCGGGGTGCCGGTGCTTGGCATCTGCTACGGCATGCAGCTGATGACGGTGATGCTGGGCGGCTCGGTGCGCCCGGCGCAGACGAAGGAGTACGGGCAGACGGAGGTGGAGCTCGCCCCCTGCGCGCTCTTTTCCGGCATCGAGGGCAGGGGCGTTTGCTGGATGAGCCACACGGACCAGGCGGAGCGCCTGCCGGAGGGCTTTGTGGCCGCGGCCTCCACCGCTACCTGCCCCATCGCCGGCATCGCGGACGAAAAGCGGCGCTTCTACGGCGTGCAGTTCCACCCGGAGGTGCAGCACACGGCCTTTGGCAGGGAGATGCTGCACAACTTCCTCTACGGGGTCTGCGGGCTGTCCGGCGACTGGTCGATGCCGCAGTTTGCCAAGGAGAC